>BDSW01000110.1 GCA_002898175.1 bacterium BMS3Abin04 | reverse complement strand
CCAATAACTATTGTAGAATACATTAGTATAACTGCAATAATAGCGGATTTATTTACATTTGCACCTTTTTTATAAATGTAATAACCCAAAGTCATTGCTATTGGAATTTGAAGCCAAACCGCAAGAACTGCACCGGGATACATTTTAAAAATTACTGCAATTACCAAACCGAAAATTGCAACAATAATCCACAATTCTAAAAAAACAATAAAAAAGAAAAATAATTTTGTTCTATTATTTATATATTTTCCCGTGTATTCGGAAATGGACTTACCTTGATTTCTTATAGAAATAATTAACGTGCCGAAATCGTGAGCAGCTCCCATAATTATTGAACCGAGAAAAACCCAAAGCATTGCAGGAACCCAGCCCCAAATTACTGCTATTGCAGGACCAACAATTGGTCCGGTGCCGGCAATTGATGAGAAGTGATGTCCAAATATCACTTCTTTTTTTGTAGGTACAAAGTCAACACCATCTTCAAATTCAACGGCGGGGACTTTATTTGCATCGCTCAAGCCAAAAATTTTATTACCAATATATTTGCCGTAGAGTTGATACATTACTATGTAGCCCACAAAAGCTACTAACATAATAAGTAATGCTCCCATAAAAGCCTCTATTATTAATGTTTAGGTGAATTTAATAAATTGAAAGAAAGGGGAGGTTTTTAACCTCCCGCTAATAAACTATTATTTAAATTTTACTTCAGTTGTAATCTCAATTTTATAACGAGTGTAGTCTTTAACGTTATCTATCGATTCACTTATTCTTCTAATTGTCGGAGCGATGGTAAATTCGCCATGCTTTCCTTTATAAACAGGAATTTTATATTTTAACCAAAGATTTCCAAAATTAGTTTTTACATCGGCGCTCCCGAACTTGTCTGTTCTTTGAGCAAGATCGTACCATAAAATTAAGAGACCAGGTCCTAATTTACCGTTAACGCCCAATCTAGCTAAATATCCGTTATACTCAGGAGTTCCAACTTTTGATTGATTAGTATAACCGAATGAACCGTAGAATCCGAAGCCGCTAACTTTCGGAGCTTTCAAATTTACACCAAAGGTAACAGGCGCTGCTATTGAATCGCTCGCTATTGAAAAAAATACCATCGGCTGAAACATAAAACCGGATTTAGATTTATATGTATAATTTGCTATATAAGTGTATGCATCTTGAACATCATATACGGTATTGCCGTTAATATCATCCTCCGTATGACCGTTTTTGTCATTCATGGCATAAAAGCCTAAGGTTCCGGCACCAACTTTAACAAAACCGTGAAATCCCATACCTCCTAACAAACTATATATAAAATACGGTACGTCAACCATTTTATTAGGATAATAATGAATATCAAACAGGGGGTTAGCTACACTATTAATTGGAATCAATCCTCCTTCCACTCCCCAGGTTTTCTTATTTACTGCAATATAAAGCTGCATAAAAGAAACTGAAGGTCTTCTTGATCCTTCAATCATACCTTTTAATGGAGCTTCAGTAGAAAGACCGGTGGAAAAGCTATACAATCCGTAACCGTAATGAGCTAACTGCGTCTTAAAATACCATCCGTCTCCAATAGTGGCTTTCATATTTAACCGCGCTCTTAACATATAATAATAATCGGTTTTTTTACCCCCGTATTCGCCATTGTCTTTAATATCTAATCTTGGACGAACACGTGCATCCCCGCTCCACTTAATCTGTGCAAACATTCCAGTGGAAAATAATAAAATAAATAATACTGTTAATAGTTTTTTCATTGGAAACCTCCGCTAATTTGTAAATAAGTTATATATGGATAAAAAGAGCTTCAGCGAAATTTGCCTAATTATTAATAATTAGGATTTTAACTTGGCAATTATAAAAATTTTTAGCAATAGGAGACTGGATAAGTTGCAGAATACGGAGGTTAAGTTGCAGTATGATTTAACTAAGATGCATCAAAGGCCAAGATATCCTTTTAAGTCTTTCATGTAGTGACGGCTCACGGGTATTAAATGGTTGCTAACTGTTCTTATTTTGCCGGCAGAATTTTCTTCGAAGAGGATTTCGTCTATTTTATCTAAATTAACTAAATATTGCTTATGGCATCTGAAAAGATCGGTGCGTTCTTCAAGAACTCTAAGTGTAAGATCGGTAAAACACTTTTTTTCTCCGCAAGAAAAAAACACACCGGATTCGTTTGAATGAACAAATTCTAATGAATCTACATCAACTAATTTTATTTTATGAGGAGCAATAGTAGGAATTTTTTTCAATGGCGGTATTTCAAACTCTTGAGCTTCATTGGTTAGTATTGCTTTTTTAACTTTTTTAATTGTTTTGTTTAATCGTTCTTTTTCAACAGGTTTTAACAAATAATCAAGTGCATCATTTTCAAATGCCTGAAGAGCGAATTCATCGTAAGCTGTTACGAAAGCTACTCGCGGCATTATTGAATCTTCAATCATAGCCAACATCTCAAATCCATTAATTACAGGTAGTTGAATATCCAGGAATATCACATCGGGATGATATTTATTAATTGCCTTAATACCGTCTAATGCATTGGCACACTTTTGAATAACTTCAACTTCGCCTGTTTCTTCCAAAAGCAACTCTATTTCCTCACGTGCATTAAATTCATCTTCTATTATAATAGCTTTCATTTTCATATTGTTCCTCTTCCCGGTAATAAAACCGTTGCAATTGTTTCAAAGTCCGATTTACAATTAATTTTTACTCCGTAATCCTCACCGACCAAGTTTTTAATACGCTTATCCACAATTTGAATACCTAATCCTGAACTTTCGTGCGGTTCGACATATGTTCCGGCATTATCTTCAATATTGATTTGTACATCCCCATTATTTTTGAACACTTTGATTTTTACTATTCCGTCTTCCAAAATTTTAGAAATTCCATGTTTGATAGCATTTTCTACTAAAGGTTGCAAAGTAAATGTGGGAATTTTAATATCCATTAATGTACTGTCAATATCGATTTCAATTTTTAGATGATCTTGAAAACGAACTTTTTCTATCTCGAGATAAGAATTAACATGGTTAAGTTCGTCTCTAATTGTTGAAAGGTCTTGATTCCTTTTTAAATTCTTCCTAAAATAATTTGAAAGATGCATGAGCAGATCTCTGGCTTTATTTGCATCGCGTCTGCTTACGGCAATAATTGTATTAATCGCATTGAATAAGAAATGAGGATTAATTTGAGCTTGTATTAGATTTAATTCTGCTTTGGTCAGTAGGTTTTTTTGATATTCATATCGGACGGAAAGTAGTTGATTAGCTACCAGTTCGGCTATTCCTTTCCCTAAAGCTTCATTGATTTTAAAGAAAAATTTATTTTTTTGCTCGTAAAGTTTAATTGTCCCAATTACCTCATCTTTAATTCTTATGGGAACAACCAAAACAGAAGTCAGTTTACATTTTTCGGAAATCGGACAGATATAGTGATCGTTAGTGCCATCGAGGAAAATAATTTTATTCTCTTTTATGGCGGATTTTGTAGTTGAAGACGCTATTTCGTAACCTGCTTTGTGATGATCACTTCCTATTCCAACAAAAGCTAATATTTTTTCACGATCAGTAATTGCAACTGCTGCTACGCCAGTTTCTTCATGTATAATGGTTGCAATTTTCTGAGCAGATTGGAAATGCAGTCCTTTCTTTAACTCGCCAATCAAACGCCTGGCAATTCTTAAAGCTTGACGCGAATAAGAGGAACCGATTTTATCAAAATGAGAACGCTGATCTCTGAATAAACTCATAATTAAAGCCGCACCAACAGAATTTGAAGCAATCATCGGCATGGCAATAAGTTTTACTAATTCAACTGCTTCTGTTGTCGGTTTAGATATCAGTAAAATAATAAGCATTTGAGAAACTTCAGCCGCCAACGTTGTAAAAAATGCAACATCAGGATCAAAGACCCTTTCGTATCTGCCCTTTCTAACAAAATAACTATGTACTAAACCTGCCATGAGTCCTTCGAATGTTGTAGAAATACCACAAGAAAGGGCAGTAAATCCTCCTAAAAAATATCGATGGATACCGGCAGTTAAGCCTACGCCGAATCCAAGAAAAGGTCCGCCAATTAAGCCGGCTATGGCTGCTCCGATTACACGGTTATTTGCAATTGCTCCATGGACCGGGATACCAAAATAAGTGCCTATTATTGCCATAGACGTAAAAAAGATATACAAAATAAGATAATCGCTGTAGCTAAAATCCTTGGTAAGCAGAAGTTTAAAAACCGGAGTTTTGCTGAAAAGGTAAGCAACCACCAAAAATACAGCAATCTCTTTGAATAAATTTATAAGAATATCCATTTGGGCGATATCTTAAATTTTATTATAAATAAGTAGACATTTATGTCCAAGTATTATAATTAACTTTTTTTTTTATAAAAGTCAAATTCCTGAGCAGTAATTTGCTGTATTTATATTATTGTTAAAACAAACATGATAAAAAATCCGGTCTTTGAAAATTTTTTAGATCTATTGAGAATGTAAAAATAATTGTTTTCTTGCAGGTTATTTCACAAATGTTCACAGAGATTAATACAAAGTTTAACCAAGGGAAATACATACATATTTTCTTTGTAACTTAGCTTTTTTGTAAAAATATAAAATGAGCTTTATGAACGATTTTTTTGTGAAAATCAATTCTATCTCCTTGTCCTCCGAAATCCGATACGCGAAATATAAGATGGCGCCGTCCGTGTTCTAATGTTATTTCCTCGCGTATATGAAAAAAAAGGGGTAGCAGACTTTCTTGGATAGATTTTTAACTTTCAATTTTTATTCCGGTATCCGGAGTATGACTACGATTATGTATAGGATTAAAAATACTCAGCTTCCTGTAAAATATATTGTGTACAAAGTTCCCGGATTCAAGATATGGGCAAAAGGCTTTGTAAATCAAAATTATTTCAATTAACTTAAACTATAAATTAAATTAAAATCGGAATTATCTTTGTTTCAGACCGAAATAATACATTTTATCCAATCTTTTTCGAATCCGGCATTAACAATCTTTATGAAAATTATTACAAGTCTGGGTTATGAGGAATTCTTAATCGGATTTGTTTTAGTAATAATGTTTGGAGTAGACTTTAGGAAAGGATTTTATCTTTTCCATCTGGTTTTATTAACCGGAATACTAACAGAATTTTTTAAGCAGTATTTTGCATTCCCAAGACCCTACGCTGTTGATTCAACCGTAAAAATATTTAGCGGTAATAGCCAAAACCTCGCGCCATTTAAGAATATGGGCGCCAAAGTTTTTTTCGAATTATTACCGAGGGAAGTGATTGACTATTATAGAAGCATAAAAGGCGCTTCCTTTGGTTTGCCCTCAGGTCATACAAGTATCGCAATAGTTTTGTGGGGTTCGGTAATTGTTCTTTTTAAAAACAAAACTTTAAGGATTATTGCACTTTCCCTAATATTTTTAATTCCGTTTTCCAGGATTTATTTAGGACTTCATTTTTTGGCCGGTGTATTGGGCGGATATTTCCTTGGAGGAATAATACTTCTCTTTTTCTATATATTTTTCATTCGATTTCAATGGATAGATAGTTTTAGTTTTTATAAAGTATCTATTCGTCAAATATTGATGATAATGTATTTACTCTTGTTGCCGATTCTTTTCCGGATATTTATCCCGAATATTTATCCGCAATTGCAAGGTGCACTACTTGGATTAAATTTAGCATTTATTCTAATTTCAAAAGGAGGAACTCCCATATTAAAAAAGGAAATATTAAAAAGAGCGGGAAATATTTTTCTGATAATAATTTTATTGGGTTTATCGGCGTTATTTGTATTGCTCATTTTTTCTCTTTTACCTGATAACTTTCACGGTTCGTTGATGAATTTTAGTAAGTACTTTTTAATAATATTTCTAAGTTTTTGGAGTGCAAGCAGATTTGGATTAAAACTTAAACTAACTTCAAAATAGTTTACAACAATTTCTTTGCTATTAGTAAAATAGATACCTAAATTTTTCACGCAATTGCTTTAATAATAACAACTTAGAAAGGAATAACCAATGAAGATGGACAAAATTATTTTCATTTTATCGTTCTTCTTAATCCTAGCCGTTTCATCAAATATCTTTGCCCAGGAAGAACAACATAAAAAAATGAGTCCGGAACTGGAGGCATGGATGAATTACATGATGCCCGGACAAATGCAGAAAATGCTTGAAAAACATGTTGGGAAATGGAAAACTGTAAATAAGTTTTGGCAATACCCGGGAGTCGAGCCGATGGTTTCCGAAGGGACTGCTGAATATGAAATGATTTTAGGCGGACGTTACCTTAAAGGGGTTTATCATGGAACCATGATGAACCAACCTTTTAAAGGCATGAGTTTAGACGCATACGATAATGCTATCGGCAAGTTTAAAAGTATTTGGATCGGATAATATGGGAACCGGAATTGCAAGTTCCGAAGGGGCTTATGATAAAACTAACAATACGTTAAATTTTATGGGATCGATGGTTGATCCGGTACGGAAAAAAGAAATGCCGTTCAGATCCGCAGTTAAATTTATTGACGATAATACTCAAGTTTTTGATATGTTTATGAAGAGTAAGGGAAAAGAATATAAGGGTATGGAAATTATTTATACAAGGGTTAAATAAATAAAGGCCTAATTCTTATGTCCTTTGCTGTGAGCGGCGGAGGACATAGTTCATTATTTCAACAATTTCTTCAGTTTCTCAACTTCATCTCTTAAATAAGCGGCTTTTTCAAATTCCAGATCTTTAGCCGCGATAAGCATTTCTTCCGTCATTTGGTCAATTAAATCCTTTTTTTGTTCAGTCGACATATATTTTATTACCGGCTCGGCAACTTTTGCAAAAGAGCCTTCAATTTCCTGGTCTTTTTTACGTACATCGGCAATAGAAGTTGAAGATAATATTTCTTCTTTAGATTTGTAAATAGTCTGAGGAATTATTTTATGTTCTTTGTTATATTTCGTTTGAAGTTTTCTACGGCGGTTAGTTTCGGTAATAGTTTTCTGCATTGAGTTGGTTATTTTGTCCGCATACATAATTACTTTCCCCTCAACATTTCGTGCAGTTCTGCCCGCAGTTTGCATTAACGAACGTTCACTTCGTAAAAATCCTTCTTTATCAGCGTCAATAATTGCAACTAACGAAACTTCTGGTAAATCCAATCCTTCGCGTAAAAGATTAACCCCTACAAGAACGTCAAAATCACCTATTCGCAAATCTCTAATAATCTCAACACGTTCAAGAGCATCAATATCGCTATGAATGTATCGTACTTTTATGTTGAGTTTATCAAGATAATCGGTTAAATCTTCCGCCATTTTTTTTGTTAATGTAGTAACTAAAATTCTTTCTTGCTTTCTAACTCTATCTCTTATTTCTCCAATTAAATCATCAATTTGATCTTTAATCTGACGAACTTCAATCTCAGGATCCAGCAATCCTGTAGGACGAATAACTTGTTCAATAAATGCTCCCCCGGTTTTTTCCATCTCGTAAGGTCCGGGAGTTGCACTTAAATAGATTACTTGATTAACTAAATTTTCAAATTCATCAAACTTTAACGGCCTGTTATCCAGTGCGGAAGGAAGCCTGAAGCCATATTCTACTAAAGTTTCTTTTCTTGCTCTGTCACCGTTATACATCCCTTTAATTTGTGGAACGGTTACGTGAGATTCATCTATAATCAGAAGAAAATCCTTAGGAAAATAATCGAACAAGCATGCAGGTCTTGAGCCTGGCGGGCGGGCATCCATATGCCGCGAATAATTTTCTATCCCGGAGCAATACCCGATTTCTTTCATCATTTCTATATCATATTTTGTGCGCTGCTCTAATCTCTGTGCTTCCAAATATTTCTCTTCAGCCCAAAAATATTTTAATCTTTCTTTCAGTTCATTTTCAATTGTTCTTATTGCTTTAATTACTTGATCTTTTGTCGTAACGAAATATTTCGCTGGGTAAATCGGCGCCGATTCAACTTCTCTGATTGATTCTCCCGTCATTGAATCAATAATAGAAACTCTTTCAATTTCATCATCCCAAAATTCTATACGGATTGCTTCTTCATACTGATAAGCGGGAATAATTTCAACTACATCTCCACGCGCTCTAAATGTACCGCGAGTAAATTCGATATCATTCCGGACATAATAAATATCAATTAGTTGACGAAGCAGCTTTTTCCGCTCAATTGTTTGTCCCTTTTTAATAAAGAGAATTTGTTTGGCGTATTGATCCGGCGCTCCGATGCCGTAAATACAGCTTACGCTTGCCACAATAATTACGTCGTTTCTTCCTTCTATTAACGAAGTTGTCGCTTTCAGCCGCAGACGGTCAATTTCTTCGTTAACTGCAAAATCTTTTTCGATATATAAATCACGTTTAACTACATAAGCTTCCGGCTGGTAATAATCATAATAACTAATAAAGAATTCTACAGCATTATTCGGGAAAAATGATTTAAACTCGGAATATAATTGTGCAGCAAGAGTTTTGTTCGGCGATATTATGAGAGTCGGTTTATTTACATTTGCAATAACGTTCGACATTGTATAAGTCTTACCACTGCCCGTAACTCCCAGAAGTACTTGATGTTTTTCTCCGTCCACAATTCCTTTTGTAAGTTCTTCAATTGCTTTAGGCTGATCGCCGGATGGTTTATAATTAGAAACTAATTTGAATTTTTTCATAATAAATAATATTTGTAAACAATCTTATATAAAAACAAAAGTTTAGATAAAAATCAATAAAAACTGCATAAAATTTTTTAAAATAGAACCACAGAAAAAGACTTGCCAACTGATTAAAAAACTGCACTGATTAATAAATTGATATAAATATTTAAAATTTTTATATTAAATAATAAAATAAATAATCACCGTTCAATGTAAAAGTGTTTTACCGGTTATTATACGCTTATTTAATTGAAGTAATAGAGATGCGTATTTATTAGTTATTAATAAAGATTCTTCCCATGAAAAAACTTGTTTTATTGTTTTTAACTTTTGGTTTCCAGATTACTATTTGGATTCAGGAAAATTGTTTTGGAATAAAAGCCGGACCCAATTCGACTTATTTCCCTAATGTAAATTCTAAAGCTAACATTGGTTGTTTTGTTAAAATAATTTGTTAATGGAGAAAATATTATGAGAAATATATTATTCATTTCCTTATTAATTGCTCTATTGTTGGTTAATTGCACACAAAATAAAAATTCAACTTCTTTAAGTAAACGTGAAATGATAAATATCATTGCCGGATCAAGAATTCCACATTTACAATCTAAAGAACAGAAAAACCTATTTAAAAAACAGAGAATTAAATCGGTTTCAGTTATTCAAGAGACTGTTTCAACAGGTGAAGTTGACAGCGTGACATTTTTAAGATACGATAAAGAAGGTCGAATTAAAAGCAGAACTACTTCGGAATGTACCACTATCGGATGCCTGCCATATATAACTTACCAATTATATGTCTATTCAAAAGGAAAACCTAAACAAATGATTGATTA
>BDSW01000109.1 GCA_002898175.1 bacterium BMS3Abin04 | reverse complement strand
AGTGCAAATTTGTTTGCACAAAATTTTACCGTCGAAAAAGTTTCCGGTAAAGTTTTTGTTCAAAAAGGTACGGATGAATCCTGGATAGAAGTAAAAACCGGCGAAAGTTTAACCGGCAATGATTTGGTGGTTACAGACTCAAAATCATATGTGCAGCTAAATAAAGATGGAAACCGTTTTCTAATCGGCAGCAATTCGGCTTTAGGGTTAAGTCATATTAAAAAAGTTTCAACAAATGACTTACTGCTTGCATTGGCAATGGAAGAAATAAGGAATGTGCCGAAAATTAAGAATGAAAGCAAAGCAAAAAGTACGGCTGTTTACGGAGCCGATAAATCTGCAAAAGTTCCTTTGATTGTATCTGAAAATAAATTGGGCTTAAAGAAAATTAACGGAGCAAAATTGCTGGCTGAAAACGGGTATAAGAAATCAGCTGTTATAGTTGCTAAAGAAACTTACCGTAAATATCCAGATACTCAAAGACTTATAGAAGATAGAATTTACTTCGCCGATATTTTATCTAACTTGGGTCTTTACCAAGAAGCCGCCGCCGAATACGCAAATATAGAAAATGAACCGCTGAATTCCAGCGAAAAGATCGAATTGGAAAAACGTATTAAAGAAGTAAATACAAAATTAGCTAAATAATTCTTTCTTAACGGATGGAGTTTATTTTGTTAAACCCCATCCGTTTTCTTTCCATTCAAATACAAACCACTTGTATTTCCATAAGATTAGACCTCTTCCGTTTAAAATAATTTTCTTTTTATCCTCAAATAGTTTCATAAATTTTATTTGTCCGGCAACTTTACGGTAATTAAATCATCTATTATAAATATGAATTAATCGGTCAAATAAATATGAAAAAAATTACACTCTCTATTTTAATCTTTTCACTTTCTATGCCCAATTTATACTTTGGACAAGATAAAAATAAATTAAATATTAACTTATTGCTGCTGAATGGGAAATATAAGCAGATAATTACTACTCTTACCGGCAAAGTGGAAGAGGGTGAAAGGCTTACAGTAGATGAAAATTACGGATTAGCATTAGCTTACACAAAATTTATGGATTTCAATAAAGCAATTCACATATTATATAATGCTAATAAAGAAGCTCCGAAAAGAAAAGATATTCTTTTTGTTCTCGGGCAGAGTTATAAAGCAGTAGGTAATACATTTGCAGCTTCATATATTTATTCGGAAATCTTAAAAATAGACAGCACGGATGTTATGGCGAAAATGGAACTTGCTAAAACTTTGCTGGCACAAAAAAGTTATAGTAGAGCGGAAAAGTATTTTAAAGAGCTTGCTGTTTTTGATTCGACTAATTATTACTATTTCCGTCAATTGGGGTATTGTGACTACAAGCTTTATAAAAAAGACGAAGCGCTTAAAAATTTGCAGAAAGCATTTTTACTCAACAAATATGATCCGTTAACGGCTTTACGACTATCTAAAATTTACTATGATAATAAAAAGTTTGACGATGCATTAAGTATTTTATCACAAAGTCTATCATTAAACTCTCTCAACATTCCGTTAACCAGGTTATATGCGGAAATTTTATATAAGTTGAAAAGATATAAATCCGCTTCTGTGCAGTTTGGTCAATTGCTTACACTTGGAGACAGTACTTTCTCAAACTTTCAGAGACTTGGTCTTAGTTTATATTCAACAGCATCTGTTTCAGATAGTTCGGATACAACCGGCATAAATCAAGCGATTATTATGCTTAAAAAATCGCTCAAAATTGAAAAACAGAATCCGCTGAGTTTATTATATGCAGGACTCAGTTACAAAGAATTAAAAAATAATGACAAAGCTGTAAAATATCTTAATAGAGCTTTATCGGCTATGATCCCGGATTATATTGATAATGTTTATATAAATCTCGGAGCTTCTTATGAACTTGTTAAAAATTATAGAAAGGCAATTAAATCATATCATTCGGCTCTGTATTACAATAGTAAAAGTAATGCTGCCGTTTTAAGATTAGCAACACTCTATGATAAACTATACAAGGACAAATCGGTAGCGCTGGCTTATTATAGGAAATATCTGAAAAATAAAAATATCAAAGATAAAAGATTAAAAGATTATGCAAATGAAAGAGTGGATAAATTAGTTGAATTGATCCATTTTAGCAGGTGATCCGAGATGTAAAGCAAATCTTCCGTTTAAATACCATGGAGGGATTTGCTAAATAATGCACAAATCAAACCGGGAAAATATTATTTATTGTTTCTCTAACTTGTTGTTACGGTTGCCTTTAATTTTGATGCAGAATTGCTAGTAAGCAAATATAAAAACCGTTTTATAAATAAAATAAACCGCACTCTAATTTTATGATTATCTAAAATTCTTAATTAGAATATTTAGTTTTATAAAAATCAAGAAGAAAGTTCCCTTCTAAATTAAATCCTATATCATAAATATTTATTACAATTTTTGCCTCTTTAAGTTAATTTATTATTATTTTTTTATTTAAGAAATAATAGGTGTTTTGAATTGTTTTAACTATGGATGCATAAATGACAAATAAATATAAATCGGATAGTGTATACAAAAATTTAAATTTGTATAGCGGTGTTAGAGGTATTGCGGTTAAAGTTCTCAATAGAATTGATAGAACTGATGCATATCTAGATAAGATTTTAGAAATTGAAATTAAAAACTCGGAATTAGCAGGACCGGATAAATCGTTGCTTTTTGAAATTGTTCATGGAGTAATTAGATGGTTGGGTAGAATTGACTGGGTACTGAACGGATTTTACAAAGGACAATTTTCAAAGTGCATACCTAATGTAAAAAATTCAATGAGAGTGGCACTTTATCAAATATTATTTTTAGATAGAGTTCCGGATTATGCTGCGGTAAACGAATCGGTTGAATTTATTAAAAAATTGCAAGGGCAAAAATCTGCTGACTTAACAAACGCTGTTTTAAGAAATATCATTCGTAATAAGGAAAGTATCAGATATCCGAATCCTGATGAAGATGTTGTTTCTTATTATAGTGCGTATTATTCTCATCCTTCTTGGCTTGTGAAAAGATGGATAAACAGATATGGTGAAGAATTTACTAAAGATTTGTTAATAGCTAATAACAACAAACCCAACATGACTTTACGTGTAAATAATCTGAAGACAACTTTGGAAGAGTTAAAATCTTTGTTAGATAACGTAGACTTAAATTATTCAGTTAGTAATTATTTCCCTAATTTTTTAAAATTGTCTAAACTAACAAATATTCATGACTGGGGATATTTTGGTAAAGGTTATTTTGCTATTCAAGATGAAAGCACAGCTATTTCCTGTAATGTATTAGATCCGGAACCAGGTATGAGAATTCTTGACCTTTGTGCAGCTCCGGGTGGTAAGACAGCTTATTTAGCCGAGTTGATGCAAAATGAAGGAGAATTAATAGCAATAGATAAGTTTGACAGCAGATTAAAAATATTAAAAAAAAATCTGGAAAGGTTAGGAGTTAAAAATGTTAAAAGTATGGCTGTGGATGCCTTGGAATATGAAGATGATAAACTTTTTGACCGAGTATTAATAGATGCGCCGTGTACCGGTTTCGGTACTTTAACTAAAAAACCAGATATTAAGTGGAAGAAAGGTTTAAGTGATATTCGCAGAATAACAAAAACTCAATTGGCTCTTTTAGAAAAAGGAGCTTCTTTATTGAAACCGGGAGGAATTGTTGTTTATAGTACTTGTACTATTGAACCTGATGAGAATATAGATATAGTAAATAGATTTTTAGAAAATCATCAAGAATTTCAATTAGTGTCGCTTAAAAACGAAATAGATGATTCGCTTATCAACTCATCAGGAACGGTACAGACATTCCCGAATATAAATAAAATGGATGGAGCATTTGCTGTTAAAATTAAAAAACTGGATTAAACAAAAATAATTTTTATAAGAAATGGACAAATCTGAACAGCTTAATAAGTTTGCGGAAAAACTAAAAAATACCCGTGAGGGGAATAATATTACCCTCTCGGAAATATTTGAAGATACACGGATTGATATTAAATATCTGGAAGCAATTGAAAATGGAAACTTCAGTGTAATGCCCGAATTTTATATAAGAGCTTTCCTGCGTGAGTATGGTACGGCAATAGGACTTGATGGGGAAGATGTGCTGAGCGAATATAATGCAATTACAAAAGGAAATCTTGAGCAAGAGAATGAGGAAAAACAAAAAATAATTTTAGAAAAACAAAAGGTTCTAGCGGAAACTCCCCAATTTGAGCCGGATATAAATAAAGTAAATGAAGAGCCGTTGAAGAAAAATGCTGCACCCGATAAAAAAACCCTGATAATTATTGCTTCCGCTATAATCCTTATTCTCATTGTTTATTTATCTTTTTTTAATAATTCACAGACAGATATTGTAAAAGAGACTCCGTATAACGAAATTATAACCGGTAAAGTAACTCCCAAAGTCAAAGACTATGAAAAAATTAAGAAGTCAGTGGGAGCAAAAGAAAAACCTTCAGCAGAAAAATCGGAAACAGCTAGAGAGAACAATATGTTTACTTCCAATGCCGAATTAAATCTATTTATGAAAGGAATTGATACTTCTTGGGTTCGCGTAATGGCAGACGGAAAGATGCAGGGGGAATTTTTGCTTTATCCCGGAGTAAAGAAAAATTTCTCGGCATCCAAATATTATAATTTGTTGGTCGGGAATTCTGCCGGTGTAGAGCTGTATTTAAACGGAAAGAAACTTAAAATTTTTGGAACCAAAGGTAGAATTAGGAATTTATTTATAAATAAAGAGGGGATTAAGTATTTAAAAATTAAAAAGAATAAAAGTAATGAGTAATTCTGTTAAAAGAAGAATAGATGAATTACGAACCAAAATTAGAAAGCTTAATTACCACTATTATGTACTCTCCGAAAGCTTAGTCAGCGATTATGAATACGATAAGCTATATAGTGAACTTCAAAAATTAGAACAGGAAAATCCGGAATTAATAACACCCGATTCACCAACTCAGAGAGTCGGTTCCGATTTAACAAGTGAATTCCCTCCGTTTAAGCATAGTGTTCCCATGCTTAGTTTGGCTAACACGTATAACGAGGATGAGTTATATGACTTCGACCGAAAAGTAAGAGAAAATTTACCGGATGGAGAAAAGGTTGAATATATTACCGAATTAAAGATTGACGGTGTTTCCATTAGTCTAATTTATAGAGACGGAAAGTTTTATAAAGCGGCAACAAGAGGTGACGGATTTACAGGCGAGGAAGTAACCAATAATGTAAAAACCATTAAAGCTGTTCCGCTAAAAGTAAATTCTGTAGATTCCTCGAAAGTAGACCTTGAAGAATTTGAAGTGCGCGGTGAAATTTATATGGAATTAGAAGCATTTAATAAATTAAATGAAGAAAGAGCCAGGAAGAATGAAAAACTTTTTGCTAATCCAAGGAATTCAACAGCAGGCACATTAAAACTGCAGGACCCGAGAATTGTTGCACAAAGACCGTTAAGCATTTTCGTATACTATTTGTTGATGAAAGAAGCTTCAATTATTTCGCAATATGAAAGTCTAATTCTTCTGAGAGAACTTGGGTTTAAGGTAAATCCTAATTTTAGGCTTAACGGTAATATTAATGAAGTATTGGAATATTGTCGCGAATGGGAAAGCAAAAGAGATAATTTACCTTATGAGATAGACGGAGTAGTTATAAAAGTAAACTCTTTTGCCCAACAAAAAATTTTAGGTAATATTGCTAAATCCCCAAGATGGGCTGTAGCTTTTAAGTTTAAGGCTAAGCAGGCAACAACACTGCTGAAAAAAATTACCTGGCAAGTTGGTAGAACAGGTGCCCTGACACCGGTCGCAGAACTCGAACCCGTTTTACTTGCAGGTTCAACTATTAGCAGAGCTACTTTGCACAACATTGATGAAATAAAGCGCAAAGATTTGCGGGAAGGAGATACTGTTGTTATAGAAAAGGGAGGTGATGTAATACCTAAAGTAGTATCGGTTGTGTTGGGAAAAAGAAAACCCGGTTCTAAAGAAGTTGAAATACCCAAAAACTGCCCGGTTTGTAATTCCGTTTTGTACCGACCCGAAAACGAAGTTGCGATCTATTGCCAAAATGTAAATTGCCCCGCACAAATTAAAAGTCGGCTCCAGCATTTTGTTGGTCGGGGAGCTATGGATATTGAAGGATTAGGAGAAGCATTAATTGAGCAGCTTGTGGATTTAGGATATCTTAAATCGTTTGATGATATTTATAATCTGAAAAATTACTATAATGAACTGATTGTCATTGAAGGGCTTGGAAAGAAAAGTATAGATAATATCTTAGAAGCTATTGAAAAAAGTAAAAATCAACCTTTAGAAAGACTGTTGTTCGCACTTGGAATTAGGTACGTGGGAGCAGGAGCGGCACAAAAACTTGCTGCTCATTTCAAATCAATGGAAAATTTGATAAATGCTTCCGAGGAAGAAATTGAATCAATTTATGATATTGGGAGTAGTATAAGTAAAAGTATTATTTCTTATTTTGCGAATAGACAAAATTTGGAGATTCTAAATAAATTAAAAAGTGCCGGACTTAATTTCGAAAGGTCTAAAGAAGTAATTTCCGGAGGAGAGTTCAACAATAAATCATTTGTTCTAACCGGAACCTTGAGTTCAATGTCACGGGAAGAAGCGAAGAATATTATAATTAGCAAAGGCGGAAGGTTTGTTTCGAGTGTAAGTAAAAAGACCGATTATGTTGTGGTTGGTGATAATCCAGGTTCAAAATTTAAGAAAGCAAAAGAGTTTGGAGTTAAACTTCTTAGCGAAAAAGAGTTTCTTCAATTAATAAATATTGAGATGTAATGTTAGATGAAGCTAAAAATAATATTGCCAAATTAATTTTTAATAAAAAATTTCTTAGAAGTGAATATAATTCACAATTGTTTAACAAGTTTTTAACGGAATCCGATAGTTATCTATTTATTATGCCGAATAATGATTCTGATTTTAAAAATAGTTTTGACGTCATCAGATATTTTATAATTTACAAAAAGAAAGTCTCTCTTTTTTTACCGGAATTTAAAATAAACTTAATTCCGGATGGTAGAAAATATTCTTTTATTGGATTTGGACTGGATGATTTTACAAAACTTAATCTGCCAAGTAAAAGTTTAATTCAAAGACTAAAAGAATATTCTTTTGATGTTGTTGTGGATTTGAATAGAAGTGAAAATCTTTTTTTTATAGCTGTAGCAAATATTGTAAAAGCCAAAAACCGGATTGGTTTTAAAAGAGCAAAAACGGATCCGCATTATAATTTTCTAATGGTTGACGATAAAATAAATTCTGAAAAATCTTATAGAAATTTGTTAAATTCATTAAAGATGTTTTAGAAAAGCTTGTAAACAAAGTTATGTCCGGAAATTTTACTAATTACCGTTTTTGTATTAACTTAAAAATATGATCGATTATGAATGAAACAGTAAATTTTGAATTAAGAAAAGAAAACAACATTGCAATTTTCAAATTATTGGAAAAGAATTTTGATGCTCAAATTGCGGGTTTAGTAAAAGGTGAACTTACTATTTTACTCACAGCTGATGAGATAAACAAGTTGGTTTTTGATTTATCTGAAGTTGAATATTGTGATAGTTCAGGTTTGAGTGCTATTCTATTAGCCTTTAGAATATTACAAGCAAACGAAGGACATGTCCGTTTAGCAGCGCCTAACAAAAGTGTTGAAAATCTTATTAATATTTCCCAGTTAAGCAGAGTGTTGCCTATATGTAATAGTGTTGAAGAAGCTGTAAAAGAATTGGAAAAATTATAAGGGTCTTCTGTGGATAGAACCGTTGATTATGTTATAATTGTTCTCTTTCTTATCGGAACTGCTGTATTAGGTATTGTTTCCGGCGGTAAACAAAAATCCGCAGAAGATTATTTTCTTGGTTCTACTTCTGTTCCTTGGTGGGCTGTTTGTTTTTCCATAGTTGCTGCAGAAACCAGTACTTTAACATTTATTTCAATACCGGGTCTTGCATATTTAACAAATCTTAATTTCCTTCAAGTTACTTTTGGGTATTTAATCGGACGTATAATTGTTGCGGTATTTTTTCTTCCATCCTATTTTAAAGGCGATTTGGACACTGCTTATGCTTTTCTTGAAGGAAGATTTGGACTTAAGACCAGAAGGTTTTCTTCAATTATTTTTCTCTTCACCAGAACTGCTGCAGATGGTGTGAGATTATTTGCAACTGCTATTCCCTTAAAGTTAATGCTCGGTATAAATTACCCCTTGGCGATTGTGATAATTGCAATAGTTACTCTCATTTATACTTATACCGGCGGAGTTAAGGGAGTTATTTGGGTAGATGTACTCTTAATGTTTATTTATTTGGGAGGAGCAATAATTGCTTTATATTTTATAGTCTATAATTTTTTACCAAGCGGGTTCGACTCTATTTTTAACAATCCTCAGGTTGCCGGCAAATTAAGTATATTCAATTTAGGTTTTAATTCGGGATTGGCAGGATTTTTTAAACAGCCGTATACACTTATCGGTGGAATAGTTGGTGGAGCATTCCTCTCGATGGCTTCTCACGGAACTGATCAGCTGATTGTTCAAAGATTGTTAACTACAAAAAATCTGAAGTCTGCACAGAAAGCTATAATAGGAAGCGGCGTTTTAGTAATTTTTCAGTTTGCCTTATTTTTGCTTTTAGGGGTTTCACTTTATGCATTTTACGGGCAATTAAATATGCGTTCCGATGAAATATTTCCGTCTTTCATCATTAATAAATTACCGTCTCCCTTTTCCGGGATAATTATTGCCGGGTTGTTTGCCGCCGCTATGTCAACTCTCGCAGGCTCAATTAGTTCCCTTGCTTCATCAACAATGCTTGATTTATACAGACCATTACATAAGACCTTAAATGTAAAAAAAGAGTTATTAATTTCTCGTTTAGTTACGATAATATGGGCAGTATTGTTAGTCGGTGCTGCATTGTTCTTTATGAATACATCGCATACCGTTGTTGAATTGGCGCTCAGTATAGCCTCTTTCACTTACGGCGGTTTGCTGGGTACTTTTATGCTGGGCCTATTTGTGAAAAAAGCCAAGCAAGAAGATGCATTAGCCGGTTTTACTTCCGGTATTTTTATTATGGTAACAGTAATCTCATTGCAATTGGTCGGCTGGACGTGGTATACGTTAATTGGAGTAATAGGTACAATCTTTATAGGGTGGTTCTTAAATAAATTATCCGTTGAAGAGTCTTAACTTTCCTATATATTTATAAATATAAAAATGTAAACTGTTTTCTCAATTTCCATTATTTTTAAGTTCATAATTTTCTGAATTATTGGTTTTACAATTGATGGTTGATAAAAAAATTCTAAAAAAACTCAAACTAATTGTTTTTGATCTTGATGGAACCTTACTAGACGATCACGATACTATCGGGAAAGAAACAGTTAGATTAATACAAGAACTTAAAGAGCTTGGTATTAGATTTTCTCTGGCTTCCGGAAGATTGCTTAGCGCAATTACTTATCATGCCGAAACCTTAGGACTTACGACACCAATAATTTCTTTAGACGGCGCGTTGATCAGAAGTTATCCTGAGAAAAATATAATTCATGAGTCTTATATAAAAGAAAAGTATGTCAATAAAGTTTTAGACTTGGCGGATAAATATCTTTTAAATATTGCCCTTTGTCATGGTAAAGCAATTTATTATACTGAGGATAATTCGGTTATTCCTAAATTGATTGAAAAGTACGGCGCAAAATTTCAAGAAGTTGACTCATATAAAAAATATGCAAAGAAAACATTAGAAATTATTATTACCGGTGATCATAAGAAATCGGTTCAGGAAGTAATTAAAAAAACTGAATTCCCGTATAGTTTTGGTCTTACAAATTCTTTTTATAAATCACATCATAGATCGGA
>BDSW01000108.1 GCA_002898175.1 bacterium BMS3Abin04 | reverse complement strand
GTACAACTTCGTTTATTGTATGATGAATTACTTCTAACAATTCATCTAAGTTTTTTGAAGATACTAAAAGTATCCCGATTTCAAAAAGAACATTGCGTTTTATCTTTTCGTGTTCTTGTTTTGTAATATCTTGTTGAATTGCAATGTAATTAGTGATATCACCGGCAGAGTTTTTAACAGGAGTTATTATTATCTCCTCGTCATACAATGACCCGTCTTTTCTTTTATTTTTAATAATTCCATGCCAAACTTTTCCCGATTTGATTGTATCCCAAAGATTTTTATAAAAGTTTTTATCGTGCATTCCGGATTTAAGGATTCCTGTATTTTTATTTTTTGCTTCTTCAGCAGAATAACCGGTAAGTTTAGTAAATGCCGGGTTTGTCCAAATAATATTTCCTTCATTATTAGTAATTACAATACCGTTTGCAGCCGCTTTAAGCGCTTCAATTTGAACATTTATAATATTATTTAAGTTATTCGTTTCGGTTAAGTCTGTTGCTATAGTAAAAATTGCTTTTTCGCCATGCCATTTACCCAGGTAAATATTTGTTTCTGTTGGAATTAGATTCCCTTTCTTTGTCAATAAAGGGATATTGCATTTAATACTTTCACCATTTATAATTTTTTGCAGTGTATCTTTTATTTTTTCTTTTAATTCCGTATGACTTATATCAAAGATAGTTTTTGTTTTAATTTTTTCGGGCGAATAATTTAATTTTAAAAGCAGTGCGGAATTAGCAAATTGTATATTACCCTCAAAATCGGCAACAAAGATATAATTATTTAATGAGTTGAAAATTTCAATTATTGTATCTTTATGTTCTTTGTTTTGCTCAGCTAATTTTTTATGCTTGTCTCTATCAAAATAAATAGCAATTATTTCACCATTGGGTAGTTTTGATACAAAATTTTCTCTATAACCTTGCAATTTTTCATCTTTATAGAGTGTAACCGGATGGAATGCCGGTTTACCTGTTTTGTAAACCTTTTTAAATAAATCAAAAAGACCAAATTCGATAACCCCGGGGAATGCTTCTGTTACAGGTTTTCCAAGAACACTTTCTCTTTTTACACCGGATAATTGTTCGGACTTACTATTAAAGTACGTAAAAACGAAGTTTTCTCCTTTGTCAACAGCTTTGTATACTGCTATTGCAAGTTCAGAGTTTTCAAACGAGCCGTAGAAATTCTGCGGAAAATCTGTAAAATAAGATAGTTTGTTTTTAAGATGCGTATTCTCTTTTTGAAGCCGTTCAATTTTAACTTTAAGTTCACTTAGAGTTTTATATTCAGTAAGCATAATATTTAATTACCTTTTTCTTTAATTATCGGTAGATAAGGTATTAAACTTTACAGTAAAAATTGATCCCACACTTTTTTGACTTGAGACATCAATTTGAGCATTATTAAGATTGCAGTATTGTTTTGTGAGGGTTAAACCGAGTCCGTTCCCGTCAAATTTACGAGTGTAGCCCTGTTGTTCTTGGCTAAATGCATTAAACAGGTCAGGTAAATATTCTTCCGAAATGCCAACTCCGGTATCAATAATTTGCACAACGATTTTATTATCTTTCGAATTTTTTACTACTATTTCAACTGTGCCTTCCGAGGTAAATTTAATGGCATTATCAATTAAATTACTGAATATTTGTCCGGCACTATATCTGTCCGCTTTTACAGTGGTTGTATCGGCAATATTAGTTAATGTGAAATTTATTCCCTTCTCTTTTGCTTCTTGTTTAGCGTTATTATAAATATTTAGTAAAACATCTGAATAAAGATCTAATTTTGTTGGATTTAATCTGTATGTACCTGCTTGAATTTCGGACATGTTTAAGATTAAACTGATGGTTCTAATTAATCTTTCACTAGCATGCTGAATTGTATAAAAGCCGGTTAATAAATCTTCGTTCAAATGTTCTTTTACTTCTTCTTTAATTAAGCTTGTAAAATTTAGAATATTATTTAAAGGAGTTCGAATTTCATGAGACATTTGCGCAAGGAATTCGGATTTTAATCTATCCGATTTTTCCGCTTCCTTTTTAGCCGCTATCAATTCTTCCCTGTGATTTTTTCTTTGTATTGAAGAACTCAAAGTTTCTGCCGCACCTTTTAAGGCTTCAACTATACCGGGGCTCCAAACGCGATCAAATGAACATTCGTGGAATTCTATTGCACCCCAAAATTGATTATTAACAAAAATTGGTACAATTAGTATTGACTTAACATTCTCGGATTCTAATAATTTTCTTTCAAATGGTGGAAAATCTTTTACTAAGCCATTAATTATATTCTTATTTGAAAGCTCAACGTCCCATCGGGACAATGAATCATTTTTTGTTTGAGCTTTAATATTTTCGTTTACCCACTCGGCTTTATTGACAAAAGTAATTTCGTTATCCTCTGAAATTTCCCGTTCAAATATATGAACTCTACTTACTTCTGCGGCTTTTCCTAATTCTGAAATCATTTCCTTTAATAAGTCTAACCAGTTTGTATTTTTTAAAGAGGTTTCCGAGAGAATTCTAAGTGCTTTTAGTACTTCGGCATGCTTTTTTATTTCTTCTTCCGCCTTTACTCTTTGAGTAATGTCTTCAAGTGTCCCTTCATAATAACTAAGTTGACCTTTATAATCCCAGAAAGATTGTGCACTTTCGCGTATATAAATTATTTCTCCGTTAGGTCTTTTCCAGCGTGCCTCAAATCCGAATACTTTTCCTTCGGTTTGAATAATATTTTTAAATTTCTTTCTTGATTCATGGTCAACGTAACAATCGTTTTCAACGTCCGCTTTATTGAAATCTGCTATTGAATCAAATCCCAAAATGCCCAACAGCTGGTTGTTTGCCATCAAAAGTTTACCTTCTTTGTTAGCTCTATAAATACCGATTGTAGAATTTTCGAACAAACTTCTGAACTTACGCTCGTTTCCGTAAAGTTTTTCCTCGGCTGCTTTTCTTTTGGAAATATCTGAAGCGGCATAAACAAAGCCCAGGAAATCACCTCCGTTTTTCATAATAAGTGAACGATTTAAAATTGCCGGAAACTCGGATTTGTCCTTTCTTATAATCCCAACTTCTCCCTTCCAATCGCCTGATGAATTGGAAGAATTGACTGCCTCTGTCATATTCGGCGTTATATTATCCGAGAACAAGATATCGGCAGGTTTACCGATTATTTCTTCCGCCAAATAGCTGGTTTTCTTTATTGTTGCTTCGTTAATAAATATTATTTTATTTTCTGTGTCCGTAATAACTACAATTTCGGAGATGCTTTTTAGAGCGCGGGTAAGTAAGTTTGCGTTTTCCTTTGCCTTTTTATTTTCTGTAATGTTTTGTTTTATAGCTATAAAGTGAGTTAGTTCTCCTTCGTTATAGATTGGAGTTATTGTCATATCTTCATAATATAATTCACCGGCTTTATTTTTATTTACAATTTCGCCGCTCCATATTTTACCGGATATAATAGTATCCCATAATTTTTTATAGAAAGCATCATCGTGTGCCCCGGATTTTAATATCCGCGGATTTTCACCAATTACTTCGTTATCGGAATACCCGGTTAGTTTATTAAAAGAAGAATTTACCCATAAAATATCACCATCTTTATCTGTAATTACGATTGAATTGGCTGCAGATTCCAACGCTGTAATAAGTAAAATAATTTGTTTGTTAGCATTCGTAATTTCGGAAATATCTTTTGTAGCGCTAAGAAAACCAATCGGTTCGTTATCTTCGTTTTTTAGAAGAGTAAGACTTATTTCGACTAGAAATTCAGATCCGTCTTTCTTTATGCAATTATATTGAACTTTATCTAAAGAGCCGTCCTGTAAAGCTTTTCTAATATTTTTTTTAGCTTTAGAATGTTCCTCATCTTTTATAAATTCAATAAAATTTTTACCGATAATTTCATTTTCGTGAGAATAACCGTGTAGTTTAAAAGTAACGTCATTACATATTAAAATTTTACCTTCCAAATCAATAATAGAAATACCTTCGGAAATGGAATTAAATACGGTATGAAGACTATTATTGGAACTATGCAGTGAATTTATATTAGAAAATAGATTATATGTATCTGATTTTTTTCCCATTTATTAGTAATTCTCGTACAATTGCAATATTACTTTATATACTTTTTCAAATTCATTTGTTTTATCAAAAAAATAATCCGCGCCGGCTTCAAGCGCAGCGTCTTTATACTGAGAATAAGGATAGTTAGTTAAGACAATAATAGAAGCGGAATTATTTGATTGCTTAAGATATTTTACAAGTTCAATTCCGCTGCCGCCGGGCATCCTGATGTCGGTTATAATAATATCAGGATTTAATTCTTTAACTAACTTTTTGGCTTCTATTGAATTTTCCGCCTCAATAAACATTTCTGTCTCTGAGATATCTGTCAGTAATTCTATTAACCTATCTCGTAAAAGTTCCGAATCATCTACTATAAGAATTTTCATTATTTACCTCAGAGTTTTTAAAAAATGATTAGTTGAAAGTTAGAATATTTTAATATTTCAGTAAATAGGATAATATCCTTATCTTTTTTACATTTTAACTCTTGGATGTGTAGGAAAAACCTTACAAGAAGGAGGTGTTATAAAAAACGATTTATTAAAAACTACAATATGATTTGGAAATGTTTAACTTAGTTTAATCAATCAATTCATTTTCGAGGGCATATTTTATTAGTTCGGCGTTGTTATTCAAGTGCAGCTTTTCAAGAATTCGTGTCCGGTATGTGCTTACTGTTTTTATACTTATAAATAATTCGTCTGCAATGTCTTTTAGCGGTTTTCCCGAAGCAATTTTTTGTAAAACCTGGAACTCGCGATCTGAAAGTGTTTCGTGGAGGGGTTGATTATTATCAAGACTAAGTTCGGTTGCCAGTTTTTCCGCTAAATGATTTGAAACATATCTGCCCCCGGAGAAAGCTTTTAGAATTGCTTTTTTAAGTTCTTCTGGTGCGGAATGCTTTGGAATAAATCCGGCTGCACCTGCTTTAAGGACCCTTTTTGCGTATTGGTCTTCCGAATGAATACTTAAAATTAAAACAGGAAGTTTTGGCTTATAAGTCTTAATTTCTTTTAAAACATCCAGACCACTTTTACCGGGCATAGAAATATCCAGCAGCACAACGTCGTAATGCTTAGCATTTACTTTTTCAATTACTTCAAATCCGGTAGAGGCTTCTTCAACTATAGTGACTTGAGACATGCTTGCGACAATTTGTTTTATCCCTTCTCTAACAATAGTATGATCATCTGCAACAAGTATTTTCATTTTTTACTCACTGTTTTTCACTTCAATTTCTATCTTCGTTCCTTTTCCTTTATTTCCGCTAATATTTAATTTCCCTTTTAAAATTCTCAATCGCTCCCTAATTCCCAGCAAACCGAGAGAGCGAGGATTATTTATTTGATTTTGCTCGATGCCGATTCCATCGTCTTGAACGATTAATGTTAATTTGTTTTTTTCGTTTGTTAAGGTTGTCCAAACATGCTTGGCTTTTGCATGCCGGGAAATATTAGTTAAAATTTCCTGATAAATTCTAAAAAAAGCGATTGAAACTTGTTCATTTGCTAAAACCAGTTCCGGTCTAATTGTTAAGTTACAAATAATTCCGGTCCTTTTCTGAAATTCATTTGTTGCCCATTCTATTGCAATGCTTAATCCTAAGTCATCTATAATTCCGGGTCTAAGTTCCGATGAAATTTTTTGAACTGATGTTATTGTTGAATCAATTAGGTTTTTTATGCCGTCAATTTTTTCACTTGTTGCTTTAGTTTTATTTTTTATTCCTTTTTCTAACCAAGAAATATCTATTTTAAGCGCTGTTAGAGATTGACCTAAATCATCATGAATTTCTCGTGCAATATATGTGCGTTCTTCTTCTCGTACTTTCTCTAAGTACTGTGCTAAAGCCTGTAATTGTTTCCGGCTTTCTTCTAATTTGTTGTATGCTGCTTTTAAGTCGGTAATATTATGGTTAACACCGAATGATCCGATCAATTTGCCATGTTCAAAAACTACGGAAACAGACATGTAGATAATTAATTTATTTCCGTATTTATCATATTGTATTGTTTCACCTGCCCATTCGCCTTTTGTTAATACATTCTTTCGAACTTGTTCCAAAGTAGTATTAATGAATTCCATCGGAATTACATCACGAAGTTCCCGCCCAATTACTTCTTCCCTTTTCCATCCATAGAGTTTTTCAGAACCTTTATTCCAATAGGTTATGATGTTATTCAAGTTATTTTCTATTATTAAATCATTGCTCGCTATAATTGCGTCCTGTGCAGAATCTAACAGTTTAGCTTGGTATCTCACTTGTTCCACTGCTTCAACTTTATCCGTTGTATCAATAGAAATTACGGACACACCGCTTATAGTGTTATCCTTTACAATAGGATTTAAATAAATATCGAAGTAATGAGTTTTACCGTTAATAGTTTCGCAAAATTCGAAATTGGTTCTCTCGCCGGAAAGCGCTTTATCATATTTGGATTTCCAAATATCCTTCAATTCTTCGCTTAAAATATTTAATGCATTCATTCTTTTATCTAATTTTATGCCGTAAACTTCACTATAAGTTTTTTTGAAGAAATCATTAAAGATTATAAAATCATAATTTTTATCAAGACTCCAAATTGCTTCCCGTCTGCCTTCGATTAATGATCTTAAATTTGCTTCCGAAACTTTAATTATTTCTTCCGATTTTTTCTGTTCCGTTATATTGTTAACCGTAACAAATATTTTCTCCCAAGTATCTTCAAATCCGGGAGCAATGGATGTTGTAACGTAAATGTTTTGGATTTCACCTTTAAAATTCTTTTGTTTTGTTTCACTGCTGTATTCGGTTTCCCCTTCGGCAAGAGCTGTTAATTCTCTTTTAAATGCATCAATAGACTCAGGTAAAAATATAGTTCCCAACCCTTCCAAGATTTGTTGTTTGCTTTCTGCTTTTAACATCTTTACGGTTTCTGTATTCACGTCTATAATTTTTATTAAACTTAATAACTTCATCAATTCTTCATAGTTATCGGTAAAGTATTGATGAAAATCCGTTACGCCTTTTTCTTTTAGTTTATCAATAAATCTTTTCCCCCCGGAAAAATCTTCTTCCCAAATGGAAATAGGTGCATATTCAAATAATCCGCGGTATCTTGCTTCTTCAATTTTTAAGTAATCTTCCATTTGTTTTCTTGCTGTTATATCTAGAACGGAAAAAATTGAACCTTGAGAAAGATCATTTTTATCTAGTGGGCAGAGACTTATAATTGAGTTCAATATTTTACCGGACTTATGTCTGATCTGTGCTTCACCTGATGCAACTCCTAATTCCAGGGCTTTTTCATATAATTTGCCCATTCTTTCATATTCTTCATCCGATTTATAGAACAGTTTAGACGGTTTACCTTGCATCTCTTCTTTTATATAACCCAGCATGTTGACAAGGAAATCATTTGTATATGTAATAATTCTATTTTTAACAACTCCAATACCAACAGGTGCGGCTTTCATTATGCCGGATATTCTTTTTTCGCTTTCTATTAATGCTAATTCGATATTTTTTAATTCCGTTATATCTTGTGTTGTTCCGACCATCCGTACCGGTTCATTGTTTGCATCAAAGTATACCTTACCCCGTTCTTGAACAAACTTAATTTCATTGCTTTTTAATAGGACTCTATGGACAATGTTATAAGGTTTATTTTCATTTATTGATTTGTTTATTGCTTCTTTAACAAAACTTCTATCCTCAGGATAAACTATGTCCAAGAAAAAATCAATGGTGGCTATAAATTCTTGGGGAAGTAGATCGAAAATCTTATATGTTTCATCAGACCAGAATAGTTCGTTTGTCTCAATATTCCAGTTCCAATTACCCAAATGAGCAATTTGTTGTGCTTCTTGAAGTCGTTCCTGGCTTTTTTGCAATGCGTAAGTGAGCCTTTTTTGTTCAGTAATATCATAGATATAACCTTGTACGGCATTCTCGCCTTCATATTCTATTTGTTGACCCAAAACTAGGACATCAATTGCATCCCCATTTTTTTTAACAAATTTTTCTTCTGCAAGATTAACAGTATTTTCTTTTTTATAAAGAAGGTTCATTAACCTGTCTTTAGCAAACTCAGAATAACCGGAGTGGACAAACTCTAACATCGATTTACCGATTAATTCGTCCACATCTGTAAATCCTAAAGTTTTTGCAAGGGCAGCGTTAGCAAATGCAATTTTACCATCCTTTACAATAGTAATTCCTATAGGGGAAATCTCAATTAATTTTTTATATTTCTTTTCACTTTTTTTAAGAACTTCTTGTATCTTGATGCTATCTGTTATGTCCTCGGAAACACAAAGAAGTCCGTCTTCCAAATTTGGTAATTGTATTTTTGTTTCACTTAATCGAATATGAATTTCACTTCCGTCCTTTTTTATGCTTTTAAGATTGTGTCTTAACGTTTCGCCGGTTAAAATTTGGCTGATGTTGGGATTTATTTGCTCTTTATTGTCGGGATGAGTAAAAATACTTACATTTTCCCCGAGCAATTCATCCTGCTCATATCCAAAAGTAGTACATAGAGCCGGATTAGCATCAATAATGTTGCCGTTCTTATCTTCAATCATTATTCCATTTGGAGCTAGATTGAAAAGAGTTCTGTAGCGTAATTCTTTTTCTTCCAGTTCTTTCTTTGCAGCAACCCAATCGGTTATATCGCGGGCTACTCCAACTATTCCGGTTAATTCATTTTTATCATTAAACAAAGGAGTTATTCTATCTTCAATCCAGTGATATTTTCCGGTAATTTTGTTTTTAACTCTGTAATCTCTTAATGTTGACTTGCTGCTTTTTAAAATTTTTAGCGTAGACTCTTTAACTATTTCAACATCATCCGGATGTACACTTTCAAGCCAAGTAGACGGATTATTATAAAATTCTTCCGGTTTAATACCCATTATACTACTGGTTTTTTGACTAACGAAACTAATTTCTCCGCTAAGTATGTTATCGTCTTTGAATTCAATCTGGTAGACTATTTCATCTATATTGTCTAGAATAATTGCATAGCGTTGTTTCTGGGAATCCAATTCTTCAACAACCTTTTTTTGTTTCGTTATATCATTGAGAAATATTGCAACAAGAATTTGATTGTCGAGGTTCATTGTTGAGAGACTTGCGTCGAAGTCAATTATTGTTCCATCTTTACAACGATGCTGAGTTTCAAATCTATCACGGGTTTTTGTAATAATATCCTCAATCTTTTCATCAATTTTATCGGTCAGGGTTTTTATTTCCAGTTGATTGATATTCATTCTTAACAATTCTTCTTCGGAATATCCAATCATTTCACAATAAGAAGGATTT
>BDSW01000107.1 GCA_002898175.1 bacterium BMS3Abin04 | reverse complement strand
GCTATGGAAATAAAACCTGAAGATTCACTTAAATACAGAGTATATAAAATGTCAAAAGGTGACGATAATTCAAATGTCGATTTTCTGGAATGGCCGGCTAATTTCGGTGCTCCTTTAGACGAAAATGGAAATCCTAAAATTTACGGCGATCAATCAATATATACAGTTTTTAATGCATTGGGTAAACCAAGCTTTACTTACTTTTCTAATTTTCTCGATAGTTTAAAACCAATGCCCATAGAAGTTCGACAATTAGTATATTCAAGAAAGGGGAATTCCGATGACAGCGAAGATATTTTTTCTAATGTTTTATTTTTTGAATGGACAATTATCAATAAAGGAAATTCTATCATAGATTCAGCTTATGTTTCTTTATGGACAGATATTGATTTTCTGCTAAATACTAATTCTAATGTTCCTGCAGTAGATACAGCAAAACAAGTCGGTTATTGTTGGGATGTCGGTACAAATGTTCCTGCCGTTGGTTATGCATTGTTATATGGACCGATAGTACCTTCTAATGGCGATAATGCAGTATTTAAAGGGAAAAGAATTGCAAATTTTAAGAATTTAGGGGTTACTTCATTTCATGCTATATTAGACGATGCTCAAATTTATCCTCCAGGCAATCCTGCGTATAGTGTAACAGAAGCATGGAATATAGCAAGGGGATTCGAGACTGATGGAACAGACGTTACTGACCCAGTAACAGGATTGAAAACAAATTACTATTACTCAGGCGATCCGGTTGATAGTACCGGGTGGTTGGGAGATCGCGGTACTGTTGGCGGCGGAGCCGGGTTTAATATGTTTAGCGGACCGTTTACGCTCGCTCCTCAAGATACACAATGGGTTATGATGGCACTTGTTCCCGCTTTGGGAAATAACGGACTGAAAAGTATTGAAATAATGAGAAGTAAAATAGCGGAGTTAAAATCACTTTCATATGATAGTCTTGCTTTTGGTTCTACACCAATTATTGCATCTAATAAAGATAACGGGTCGATTATTAATGATTTTGTCCTTGAACAGAACTATCCAAATCCGTTTAACCCAACAACCAAAATAAAGTATGAAATACCAACCCTTCCTGCTTCCTTCCCTTTGGCAAAGGGGAGTACCGAGGTGGGGTTCGTAACCCTAAAAGTATATGATGTATTAGGAAAAGAAGTTGCAATACTTGTAAATAAAAAACAAGCTCCGGGAACTTACGAAGTAAATTTCAATGGCTCCAAACTTACAAGCGGAATATACTTTTACCAATTACAAGTTAATACGCCGGGAAATGTCGCCGATCATATTAAAACTATGAAAATGGTGCTTTTGAAATAGTGCCAAATGTCGTAATTGTAAATAGTGTTAAACAACCATATTGTTAGCTGTTTTAGATATGAAGAAATTATTCAAAAATGCCTAACTTTTTAGAAAAGTTGGGCATTTACATCGGTGAATTCTATAAAATAACTCAATTGCTTTTCAAATATTCTACTAACTGCAATGCTGCGGTTTCTGCATCGTTTATATTTTCTACAACTGCCGGTTTTACATTAACTTTCTGCAGCTGGTTTACAAAACCTTGTCCCATTGATTTGGCAATAAAGTAATCGCAGTCTTGTAACATTGCAGCAATCGGCTGACCCATAGTTCCGTGTCCACCCTGTCCGTTGTGGTTATGGCCGTGTTCATGGTTATGCTGAAAAGTATTTTCCCGTTCTTCTTTATTTATAATTTTGCCGTCTTCAATTTCGTAAACTATAAATCCTTTACATCTTCCCGGGTGCCCCACAACGTTTTTATAATTTCCTGTTGCTAATGCTATTTTCATTTTATATCCGCTAATTAATAATTGTAAAATTTATTTGATGGTTTTGCTGGGGAAAAGATTCGTGAATGTATAAAATATTTTAATAAAAACTTTCTTTTTGAAAATTAGATAAAAAGACATAAAAGCAATTTAAATATTTTGTTACATCTATTTCACAGAGTTACACAAAGATTAACACAGAGTATCACGAAGTAAAATCAATAACGGTTTTCCATTGTGTATTTGCGGCATGTCTATTTAATAGTTCGATTAAAACTGAGACCTCTATAATCCACGAAGAAAGTTCCATAATCATTTCAATTCTATAATAGTTCGATTAAAACCAAATTTTCCAAAGAACCGTCTAAGTGAATCATATATTTCAATTCTATAATAGTTCGATTAAAACTATATCGATAAAAGCTTTACTACTTACGAAAGCACTATTTCAATTCTATAATAGTTCGATTAAAACATTTCTTTGTTGCCGTTGTAGGATTTTTGAACACACATTTCAATTCTATAATAGTTCGATTAAAACTAAATAGAGCAATGGGAAAGTTGTTTTATTCAAAAATTTCAATTCTATAATAGTTCGATTAAAACTTTAATTCATTCAATTTGGATAAGCCGGCGCTTTTGCATTTCAATTCTATAATAGTTCGATTAAAACAAACTCATTTAAGGGTAAACTGAATTCCTTTAAAAAATTTCAATTCTATAATAGTTCGATTAAAACATAGTGTCAATACCGGCATTATAATCATTATTACTATTTCAATTCTATAATAGTTCGATTAAAACCCGCTGAAATACTTCGTTTACACGCTAAAATCTTGCTATTTTCATATTAAATAATCGTCGACCAACAATAGTGTTAAAATACGGGGAGTACGACGACATACATAAAAATCGAACAAGTTCAAGGCTAAGCCATTGCATCAAGTCATGCTTAATGTTTTGAACATATTCTTATAGAAATTCTGCGCCTCCCTAATAATAAGGGTACACAATTTCGTATTATGAATCCATTGTGTATCAGCGCCCAGCGGTGAAATTCGGTTTATTTTAAATGAACTGAAAGCCGCTGGTTTCAAATTTTCAAAGAACAATTATTTTAATTTAATAATATTATTTTTCTTTTGCACTTTAATCTGGTTTCCGATTATCGAATTTATTTTTTTAATAATATATCTTTTCCTCATTCCCTCTCTGTAGGTATCAAAATTGCTGTTATAACAATTACAAAGGTTTCTTAAATATTCATCAAAAGAGGAATAAACATCTTTGTACTTATAAATAAATTCACCAAGTCTTGCTATGTTTATTGCAGCATTTATATCTGCATTTTCTTCATAACCGCAGGCAATACATTTAAATTTATCTTGAGAAATTTCAATTTGTCTGTTTTGAATATGAGTGAACCCACAGCGACTACATAATTTACTTGTCTGACTTGGATAAACTTCAAAGTATGCTTTTGGAGGAGTAAAATAGTTTAATGAAAAGCCTTTTAATTGTGATTTATAAGTAATTAGATTAGCAATTCTACTATACTGCTGAACTTTCTTTTTTGGAATCCTTTTTAATCCAGACAAATTTTCAAGTATTATTTGTGAATTATAATATTCTCTTGCCCAAATTATTTTGTTAACAGTTTGGTGTACATTATTCTTAGTTATATTACTAACACTTTTGTATAAAGATCTTAATTTCTTTCTATTTTGTTTTCCCGCTTTTTGCAACTCACCTATGTTTTCGTAAATACTGTATAAGGTTTTGCTTAGTTCTGATGATTCTGCATAATTTTTATATAAAATCTTTCCGTCTTTAACAACAGCATAAGCAGCTAACATTTTCCTTCCTAAATCTACACCAAGATACGTATCTGTAATTCGTTTTTTAGTATGTGTTGTTTTGTTTATAGATGTTACTTCAACAAACTCTTTTGTTATAGCATCATAACAAACATAAACTTTTAACTTTTTACCGGAAGGAAGATTTTTTTCTGCCACCCGTGTTGCTTCTTCATCAAATACACGTTTCAAATAATGTAGTTTTCCATTCTTGTCAATATGAGTTAAAAATTCAAAAGTAACATGAAGATAAAATTCATTCTCGGTTTTTTCATAGACCAATTTTGCGGTTTTAGGTTCTCCAATTCTAAAAAAATTAAGATCATGAAATAAAGACCATTCCAAAATAACAGGTAAAATTTTTGTGGACTTCATTTCAAAAGACGCTCCGGTTGATATTTCGAATCCTTTAAAATTAGGTGTTGATTTTTGAGACTTATTCAAATATTTTTTTGTTGATTCAGAATCAAGAATGTCTAAAAGTGCAATTCTACGTGGTGGTTTACCCGGAAACCTTTGCTCAATAATTTTAAAATCTCTTGCCCTTAAGAAGTTAAAAGGTTGGTAATCTTGTTTTGTTAATCTATTTATTTCACCTAACAATTCGGTTTCTTTTATATGTGCATTTTCATCAATTCCATCTTCGCCAATACCGCAATTTATTAATTGATCGTAATATTTATTAAGATAGATGTCTCTATTCTTAGCGTCTTCAACTTTAACTTTTATTGGATAACTGGGATTTTCGTTTTTTAATCGTAGAGCAAAGTAAGAGCTCAAATTATTTGAAATTTCTTCACTTATTCTTTCTTTAAATCTATAATTTTTATACTGACTTGAATTAAGATATTCATTAACTAGTAAATGAATTTTGTTAGTGTTGGTTTTATAAATTTCTTTTCCTGACTTGGAAGTTTTAACATCAAGAGCAGCAAATTCTAAATCATCTCTTTTCTCATATAAAAATTGGAGCGCATCGGCGAGTGAGTTGGTATATTTTTTTAAAGTTATTCTTAAAATCCTCTTCTTTCTATTTGAAAGTTTAAGTTTGAATTTAGCAACTTTAAAAACACCACTCATGATGAAAAAGTAATATTCTTATTTTATAAAAGTGGAACTTAAATTGTAAATATATTATTTATTCAATATACGTTCATTTTTTAAATAAATCCAGCCACAACCTCTTCAACTTTGTTTAGAGCTTCATCTATTTTAGAAACATCTTTTCCGCCGGCTGTAGCCAAGTGCGGGCGACCACCACCGCCGCCGCCGACAATCTTCGCTAAGGCTCCTACAACTTTGCCGGCCATTAACTTTTTATCTTTTATTAAATCATCCGATACAACACAAACAATTCCAACTTTCCCGGAAACTTCAGAAACTAAAACTCCAATACCGGATTTCATCTTGCTTCTTAATTCATCGCCCAATGCTTTTAGTTCGTCCATTCCGGCAGCGTCTACTTTTCCTTTATAAATTTTTATACCTTTGGTTTCATTCGGATTCGAAATTATACTATCAATTCCACCGAGCTTTTCTTTTAATATATATTCGGCAAGTTCTTTCTCAATTTTCTTCTTTTCTTCAAGAATCTTCTCAATTCTCAACTCTGAATTCTCAATTTTAAGTTCCTGTTCGCGTATAAATTTTTCAACACCTTCTCCGGTTACAGCTTCAATTCTACGGACACCGCTTGCAATAGAAGATTCACTGATAATTTTAAATAAACCGATTTGTGAACTGTTTTTTACATGAGTCCCGCCGCAAAATTCCATACTGAAATCACCAAACTGCACAACATTAACTTTGTCGCCGTATTTATCTCCGAAGAACATTAAAGCACCCATTTTTTTTGCCTCTTCAAACGGAATGTTTCTGTGGTGAATTAAGTCAATGTTTTCCAATAATTTTTCGTTCACTAAGGTTTCTATGTCACGTATTTCTTCTTCGCTAAGTTTTTTGAAATGAGCAAAGTCAAAACGTAATCTATCCGGACCAACATACGAACCGGCTTGATGTACATGGGTTCCTAAAATTTTACGCAAAGCAGCATGAAGAAAATGTGTAGCAGAATGATTACGCATTATATCCCATCTACGTTTTTTATCTACCTTTGCTATTATATTCTCTCCGTTATGAATTTCCAGATCTTTTAACGGTTCAAGAACATGCACTACTTGATTATTAATTTTAGTAACGTCCAAAACTTTTATTTGTTTTCCCTCAATTATCAATTTACCTAAGTCGTCAATTTGTCCTCCGGCTTCAACATAAAACGGAGTTTTGTCGAGCAAAACAAGTTCGGAGCTATCTGTTTTCTTATTCCCTATAATTTTTACTTCCGCTTCAAGTTTATCGTAGCCAATAAAATCAGTCGGTTTTGTTGAAATTGTTCTAATTGTAAAGTTGATTTTGGTTGAAGGTAATGTTGCTGTAAGATTTATACTTATTATAGCTTTCCTTGCCCTTTCCTTCTGCTCGTTCATTAACTCATTAAATTGGGCTTCATCTATTTCCAATCCTTTTTCTTGAGCCATAATGCTTGTCAAATCGACCGGAAACCCGAAAGTATCATAAAGTTTAAATACTTCTTCTCCGGGAATAGTCTTTTTGTTTTCGGCAATAACTTTGTTTGAAATCGTTTCGAAAAGGTCAATCCCTCTATCGAGTGTAACATTAAAACTTTCCTCTTCAGCTTTAATTATTTTTTCGATGTTAGATTGATTGTTTTTAATTTCCGGGAATATTTCTCCCATTCCGCCGCCGGCTTCGTTTATTACCGTACTAACCAATGTATACAGAAAAGGTTCGTTAAGATTAAGTTTTCTTCCGTAACGTGCAGCTCGTCTTAAAATACGTCGAAGAACGTATCCTCTCCCTTCATTTCCGGGAATCGCTCCGTCTGCAATAGCGAAGGTTAATGTTCTTATATGATCGGAAATAACGCGCATAGGAACTTGATGCTCCTCTGTATCGTATTCAATTTGAGACAATTCTGAAATTTTCGAAATGAGAGGTTGGAAAATGTCCGTATCATAATTAGAGTCCTTTCCTTGCAGTACTGCACAGACTCTTTCAAATCCCATTCCCGTATCAATATGTTTTTGCGGAAGATCGTGCAGTGTTCCGTTTACATCCCGGTTATGCTGAATGAAAACGAGATTCCAAATTTCTATACATTGCGGATCGTCTGCATTTACATATTTAGGATTATCAAAATCATCACCTATATTTATATGAATCTCGGAGCAAGGTCCGCACGGACCTGTTTCGCCCATTTCCCAAAAATTATCTTTCTCGTCAAATTTTAATATGTGCTTTTCGTTAATATCTGTTTTGGATTTCCAAATCTCTAAAGCTTCGTCATCTGTTCTGTAAACTGTTGCCCATAATCTTTCTTTTGGAAGTTTCCATACTTCTGTTAATAATTCCCACGCCCAAGCTATTGCTTCCTCTTTATAATAGTCTCCAAACGACCAGTTTCCCAGCATTTCAAAAAATGTATGATGATATGTATCGCGCCCAACTTCCTCCAAATCGTTATGTTTACCGCTTACACGAATACACTTTTGGGTGTCTACTGCCCGTTTGTAGTCTCTCGTTCCTTTGCCTAAGAAGATGTCCTTAAACTGATTCATCCCGGCATTTGTAAAAAGCAAAGTGGGATCGTCGTACGGAACAACTGGAGCGCTCGGAACAATTTTATGTCCTTTATTTTGAAAAAAGTCTAAAAACTGTTTCCGTATTTCTTTTGACGTCATGGTAAAATGCTATTTTTATTTTTAATAAACTTCTAATATAATAAATGGATTAAACTAAATTTGTGAAATAAAATCTGTCCGTAATATTTTAGGGAAAATAAGAGTAAGAGAATCGTCATTCATTTTCTTGGGGTGACGAATTTGAAGCTAAAGTTTTTTTATCGTCTTTGGTTATTAAAATACTCGTGCCTAAAATTACAATTATAACCGGCCAAACATCAATAAATAGAAGTCCAATCCTATCAAGATAAGTTGCTAACCACCAAAGACTATCGATATGTGAAATCAGTAATCCCAATAAAATAAAAATAATGCTTACACTTAGAAATGTTTTCCCCGTTCTGTCACTTAAAAATAAAATTAGAAAAGCAGCGCCAAGAATAAGCAACATTGATGTTGCAATAAATCCGGTATAAATTTTAATTACAAAAAGTTCAGGAAGCATCAACTCAATTCCTATCAAGAATAATAACGTTGAAGTAAAAAGCATAATCTTGTTTGAACTTCCGAAACTTAACGGATAAGCAATTATTCCGTATATCAAAAATATTAATGATAAAGTTATACTGGAAATTGTATGATTAAATAAGATGATATTTAAAAAATAAAATATTCCGAGGGCAATTAATATAATTGCCAGAATTACAAAAATCTTTTTTTTCAAAATAAATTGCTTCCTCAAGTTTTAAAATTAATATTTAGTAAATTTACAAATTCTATTTGCGTAAAATTATTACATAGAAAACGAATTTATATAGAAATTATCGTATTAAAAAGACCATTAAAAAAATAAAAGTAATAAAGTAATATTAATAAACATTAGGAGAATTTATGTCAGTTAGTAAAGCATATTTGAAACAGGTAAAAGGATTAACTTTTGTTGGGAAAACGGATTCTAATCACTGGGTTACAATTGACGGACCTGAAGATTTTTTTGGAAGTAATGCTGCAATACGACCCAAAGAATTACTTTTGTTAAGCCTTGCGGGCTGTACGGCAAGTGATGTTGTCGCTATCTTACAAAAGAAACGGGTAAAAGTGGATAATTTTGAAATGAATGTAACTGCAGAAATGACAGAGACTCATCCTAAAATTTATTCAAGTATTGATTTGGAATTTGTTGTGTACGGTAAAGATATTAAAGATAAAGACGTTGAAAGAGCAATTCAACTTTCCGAAGAAATTTATTGCGGAGTTACTGCAATGTTAAAAAGTACAGTGAAAATTAAAACTTCTTATCGAATTGTTGAACCGGAAGAATAAAAGGAAAAAACTAAATGTCGTTTACTTATGCCGTAATTGGTTCGGGCAGACAGGGCGCCGCCGCCGCTTATGATTTTATAAAGTTCGGGAATGCTAAAAAGGTGCTGCTTGTTGACAGCAATGGAAAAAATGCCAAGTCCGTTGCTGAAAGAATCAATAGGTTAACCGATTCGGAACTTTGCAGTTATATTATTGCAGATGTAAATGATGAATCTTTATTAATATCAATTTTGAGTGAAGTTGATTCGTTTGTAAGTGCGGTACCGTATAAATTTAATTACGGTTTAACGAAGGCGGCAATTGAAGCCGGTTCAAGTATGACGGACCTTGGCGGGAACACATCTATTGTGAAAGAGCAGCTTAAGCTTGACGAACAGGCAAAAGATAAAGATATAAGTATTGTCCCGGATTGCGGTATGGATCCCGGATTAAACATATCTTTAATTACATACATGCTGGAATTGTTTGATAAAGTTGAAGAAATTAAATCATACGGCGCCGGGTTGCCGCAGAATCCGGTGCCCCCTTGGAATTATGAGCTGTTTTTTAATTTGAACGGCCTTACCAACGAATATTACGGAAAGGCAATCCTAATTAAAGATGGTAAAGTAACGGAAATTCCTTGTTTCGACGGATTTGAGGAACTTATACTTCCGGAACCGATCGGTAAATTAGAGGCTGTAGTTACTGCCGGAGGTCTTTCTACCTTACCTTGGTCTCTTGAGGGCAAAGTTAAAACGCTTACAAATAAAACCCTCAGGTATCCGGGGCACTGGGCTCAATTTAAGTCTTTTGCACAGTTAGGGTTATTCGACGAAACCCCAATTGAAATAAACGGTTGTAAAATTGCACCAAGGGATTTTTATCATACTTTAATAGGTCCGAAGATTTCACCCAGAAGCGAGAAAGATTTTGGAATAATCAGAATAGATGCTGCAGGTATAAAAAACGGTAAACCTCATAAGGCTCAAATTGAGCTAATTGATTATTACGATAAGGAAACCGGATTTACATCAATGCAGAAATTAACAGGCTGGCATGCGTCAATTATCGCTATTCTTGCAGCCGAAGGAAAGATAGTGCGTGGCGCTGTTCCCGTCCATAAGGCCGTTCCCGGATTAGAAATAATAAATGAATTTAGGAAAAGGGGAATTGCTATTGATGTCCAAGGTTAGTTTTTCTATTATATTGATAGATGGTTTGAGAAACCAAGAAAAATTAATCCATTTCTAAATAATGAGCAGGAATTTCTTTTCGACCTGCATAACCTTCACTCATTCCATGATAATATTTTATTTCATCCTCGTCGCTGCGCCAGCAAAGGAAAACATCTTCGCCATTAATAACTGCAGGGAAATCAACTAGTCCAATAGAGAAATTCCAATCTTTGTAATAACATCCAATCTCTTCAAGTTCGTTTATAAAGCCTTTGATTTCATCGGCTAGTTGTTTTACTTCTCGATTCTCATTAGTGTCACCGCCCAGTTCGTCAACAATTGTTCTTATTTGGAAACTATTATTTAGAATATCTCTAATAATTTGCTTTACTAAAGGTAAAGTTCTTTGTGCTTCTTTTGGAGTGAAATATTTTATATCTACCAAACTCATTTTTGCTCTGTTTTTTTTATATGTATACAATACAAAATATCTAAATTATTAACAAGACAAATTTGTTTACTTATCTTTAGTACTTAATTGAAAACATAACCGGAAAAATTTATAACTTGAAATTTAATATGTTTTTATTTAGTTTAAATTTATATAACATTAACTGGAAACAACATGATAAAAAACAGATATCCCAAAGAGGTTGAAACAGCGTTAGATGTGTGGGTTAAATTAGCCAGAAGTTATTCGGCAATTTATAAATACGCAACCGATAATATCAGATCGCTTGGAATTACCCTTCCGCAGCTTGCTGTTATTGAAGCTATTGGTCATTTAGGACCTCTTACAGTAGGTGCAATATGCGATAAAATGCTGGTAACCGGCGGCAATATGACTCTTGTTTTGGATAACCTTGAAAAGTTAAACTTAGTTAAACGCGTTCCAAGCAAAAACGATAGACGCGCAATTAATGTTGAACTTACCCCTAAAGGACAAAAAGTTTTTGATAGAAGTTTTAAGGAACATGCCTTTTTTATTAAGGATTTAATGTCTACACTTTCAACCAAAGAGCAGAACGAACTAGCTTCGTTATTAAAAAAGCTTGGATTGAGTATTAGCAGCAGAACAGACTTAAGATAAAAGAAAAAAACATTCCTTCCCAACATATCATATAACATTAAATAAGTTAATTACTTTAGCTGAATTGTTATAATAAATTTCCTAATAATTCTATTCTTAATTTTTGTTTTTCATAAAACTTTGCTTTATTATTCTGAACCATTTTAAATTCTAGAGAGGCTATGATGAATTATAAAACTTTATTTTTAAAACTTTTATTTTTAACTGTAATAGTAATTCTTAGTGGATGCGACTCAAATAAACCTAAAGGCACATTTTCTTTCTCACCGGAAAAACCAAATCAAGGACAAGAAATTACAATTACCTATAATCCTTCCAAAACAAATCTAAAAGATGCAAAAGAGATAGAGCTGATAGCATATCTGTACAGCAAAGATTTAGATAAAACAAAGGGTATTGCATTAAAAAAGTCCGGCAATGTTTGGAAAGGTAACGTTGCAACCGATGATGCAACACGCGGATTAGTAATTAAATTTGTAAGCGGAGACGAAACAGATAACAACGAACAAACCGGCTATATAATAAAAATGTATTCCGAAGATGGCAAGATTGTTCCGGGAGCTAATGCCGGATTAGCGTCGGTCAATTTAAAGTGGGGCAGAGCAATTGGTCTTGAAATAAATAAAAAGGAAGATTACGAATTATTTACGGGGGAATTTAAATTAAACCCAAATGTTAAAGAGGAATATTTGGAAACTTATCTTTATTCTGTTCCCAAAAGCGTTCGTGATAGTGTAATAAAAGTTGAGC
>BDSW01000106.1 GCA_002898175.1 bacterium BMS3Abin04 | reverse complement strand
CGATTTCCTCCAGCCCAGGAATAAACTTATTCCTAAAATAAGACCGGCTAATATTACCAACGGCTTTGTCATTATATTATAAAATGAAGTTTTAACAGAGCTTCCAAAAATTGGGGACGATGTGCCTACGGTGATTATTATAGCTATTCCAATTAAAAGAGCCGAACCGTAGAAAAGAGCATTTTCCCTGTTAAACCATCCTTCAATAGGAGAAGATGTATAGGAAATACTTTTCCATCTCTTTATTATGAAATAAACTCCAATAAAAATAAAACCCAGCATAAAAACTATGAGAGTAGAATAGGTAAGCATTCCCGGTTCAACAAATGAGTGTACAGAGGCATCGGACAATATACCGCTGCGCGTCAAGAATGTGCTGTAAACAACAAATACAAAAGTAAGAATGGCTAAAATTAGGTTTGTCCTGAGATATTTAGGATTGCCATTCCCGTTTTGAAATTTATTCTGAATTAGCATTGTATGTATTAAAGCTACTCCGATAATCCAAGGTACAAGACTCGAGTTTTCCACGGGGTCCCAGCCCCAATAACCGCCCCATCCCAAAACACCGTAAGCCCAATAACCGCCAATCATAATACCGGCTCCTAAAATTGCCATTCCCCATAATAAATAAGGTAAAGACAATTTAATCCAGCTTCGATATTCATTTCGCAGCAAAGACGAAAGTGCAAACGAAAACGGAACGGCTGTAAAAGCAAAACCAAGAAAAAGAATTGGAGGATGAATCTGCATCCAAAAATTTTGCAAAAGTGGATTCAATCCTTTCCCATCAATTAAAAACGACTGTGGCTGTATTCCTAAAGCGAGCAAAGTAGATTTTAATTCACTCCCGAATTTAATGTATTTACCGGGATTATTGGGGTTTGTAAATATGAAATTCTGTATTTCATGTATGGATAAATAAGCAGGGTTTACTATTTTTATCGGTAAATAACTTGTACCGGAAAACAATGAAGCGAATGGATCCTTTAACCCGGGCAGCAGTAAAATATTTAAAAATACAAGTCCAAGGAGATAAAAAATCATTACAGATGATTCATAATTCTCATCTTCCGAGAGGCTTTTTTTAATAAATAACCCGATTATGCTGCCGAATAAAAGCCAAAGTAAAAAACTTCCTTGCTGCCCGGCAAAAAATGAGGATAGAAGCAATCCTGTTGAAAGATTTGTGCTGGAATATTCATAAACATAACTGTTTGAAAAATCGTGTATTAAAATAGTCCTTAATAAAAACGCCGAAGCCAAAAGAACAAAAATAAATTGAGCATTATATAAAATATTAGCAAATTTATATGTGTTTTCGTAATTCTTGTATGTAAAATAATACATAGTCAAACTAAAAATGCCGCTAAGCAAACTTAGAATTATTAATATTTGACCCAACATCATACCTCCAAAATATTTAATACTGCATTTAAGTCTATTTAAACTTATTGAGAAATTATTTTTTTCCTATTTTTGTCGTACTAATGGAAGCATTGCCAAAATGGTTTGCTCCCACACTTAAATTCGGCATCACCGTTCCGAAACGATTTAATATTGTACCCATTATTTCGTTGTATCTTTTTTCATTCCCGTTGTATTTATATAAATTTCCTAACATGTAATATGCTTCAATTTCATCAGGATAATAATTGACTTCAGTTTCTGCCTCTTCCAAAGCTTTATCGATATTACTCAAAAGGAAATAAATATTCGATAAGATTAGATGAAGCTGCTGATAATTATTTTTTAAGGAAGACAATATATCTGCATGTCTAATAGCCGAATCAAAGGACTTCTGCTCAAAGTTAATCATTAAAAGATAAAATCGAGCATCAAGGTTTAATTCATCCAATTCTAAAATTTTATTAAAATATTTCTTTGCTTCATCGTACAATCTGCTGTCCAGATAAGTAATTCCCAGACTCAAGAAAACTCTTGGATTGGATTGATTTAAAATCAAAGCTTTATTCAAAGTAATAATAGCTAAGTGATATTTTCCAATAGAACTGTAAAAATTTCCTAAATTTATTTGAGCAATTTGATCTTTCGGATTAAACGTGACTGCTTGTTTAAAGTATTTTTCAGCTAATTTATTTTTACCAAGTTCTTGATAAATAAGTCCTAAATTAGTTAAACCTTCAAGGCTAGTTGGATCTACTATCAGGGACTGATTAAAATAATATTGTGCCAGTTCAATATTGTTTTTTAAAAAATATATTTTACCCAAAATTGAGTAAGGCGAAAATAAATTACTGTTTAAAGAAATGACTTTCTTCAACAACACCTGAGCAGAATTGAAATTACCTTTTAAAAAATCTATTCTTGCTAATCCTAATAAACCTCGAACAGATGCGGAATTGCGATTTAATGATTCTTTATAAAAATATTTAGCATCGTTTAACATATTTACCTTATAATAAAAGTCTCCTAATTTTAGAGCTGCATCTGTATTATCCGGATCGTTTTGCAATAATGAATCGAGTTTTACTAAAGTCGTATTGATATTCCCTTGATTGAATAATGAATCGGTCAACAACAAATTATTTACTTGAGCCTTAACTTGAAATGAAAATAACAGCAATATGATTAATAAAAGCGATGTCACTTTAACTCCCGTTTACTTCTATTAAATTAATTTGTTTTTCTTGAACTAATTTTCCATCCATTAAATTGATGTTGTAATCAGAAACAAACCGGTAGACTTCGTTATGAGTAACTATTATTATAGTCTTACCGGCATTATTCAAATCCTTGAGAACATCGAGTATCTGATTCCCTGTTGCGGCATCCAGGTTCCCGGTGGGTTCGTCGGCAAGAATAATAGGAGGATCATTTACCAAAGCTCTTGCAATTGCAACTCTTTGCTGCTCTCCTCCGCTAAGTTCATGCGATAAGCGATTCATTTTGTCGCTCAATTTCACCCATTCCAGCACTTCCGCAGCTTTATTGTTCTGTTCTTTATCAGTCAATTTCTTCGTAAGCAGGGGAACGAGAATGTTTTCCTTTACGGTTAAATAAGGAATCAACTGGAAAGATTGAAATACAAACCCGATAAATTCCCGTCGAAATACTGACAATTGTTTATTTGTTAGAGAGTAAATATCGAACATGTCTACAATTATTTTACCTGACGATGGTCGCGATAAACCGCCTAACATCGTAAGTAAAGTACTCTTACCGGAACCTGAAGGGCCCATAATTGTAACAAAGTCTCCTTTATCCACAGTAAAAGAAATATCAGCTATGGCATAAACAACTTCCCCGGCAGATTCGAAATACTTTAACAAATTATCTATTTGAATAAAACTCTTTTCCATTTTTATATCCTTATAAATTTCTAAACGCAACAGTCGGATCTAATTTTGAACTTCTAATTGCCGGCGCTAGAGAAGCAATAATTCCCACTACAACTGCTAAAAGTACTGATAGGAAAAGCATTGGGGCATTAAAAACAAAAAGGAATTCCTTTGAGTTAGTTAGAAACGAGTAGATTACACCGGAAAAAAGCGTTCCTAAAAGGTAACCGAACAAACCGGCAAATAAGCTCGCAATTGTTATTTCGGCAATCACAATTTTAAGAATGTTCAGGTTGCTGTAGCCCACAGACTTATAAATCCCAATCTCTTTTCTCCTTTCCAGCAGCGATGCATTAACATTAGAAAATACCATCAGCACACTAATAAGTACGACTAGTGAAGAAATACCAGCTGCCAAATTTTTAAACTTACCTACAGTAGTTTTTTTATTTTTTATAGTCTTTTTTATTGAAGTAACATTAGCATTTGGAATCATTTCAGAAGTTTGTCTAACTATTTCCTCGATAGGGCAATCGTAACATAAAGCAGAGATTTCTATTAAACTCAGTTCATCTTTTTTGCCGGCGAGCTGCTGAACAAGTCCGATATTTGCAAAAATCATATCATCATCCTGCGAACCGGTAGTCTTTATCAAACCGGAGACGATTAATTTTGAATTATTTATATTAATTGTATCACCGGGGAATAAATTCAGACGCTTCGCCGCATTTGCTCCAATCAAAGTTTCCGTTCTATTTACCGGATTTTTACCGTTTATTTCCCACCATCTTTTAAGCTTAAATTCACTGTTAAAATCTACTCCGGCAAACAGTACGTGTTTATCATTAAGTTTGAAGGCATGAAAAAATTTAGGAGCAATCGTACTTAGATTCTTTCTGTTTTTAATAGAATCTATCATGCTCAAATCATTTGAATTTAAACCGGTTTTATCGTATGTAATATTACCGAAATTTATTCCGCCGTAATTTAAGGACAAAGCATTATCCGTAGGACGAATAAGAATATTTGCTCCAAAAACATCAAGCTCGTTTTCCAAATTATTATTCAGCAAATATGATATTTGAATAAGTGAAGCTATAGCTGAAATAGCCAGAATAAGACTGAAAATCAGAAAGAATGTTTTCCCTTTTCTTCTTCGTAAACTTTTAAAAGATATACTATATAAATTCATATTTTCCTCTATACACGTCTGCGCCAGTTTTCAACACTTTTAATTAAAATCAATATCTTATTACCGTTAACTTTACTTGGTATCGGGTCCGGAGGATATTTACCGCAAGAACCGCTTATCTCTTTTAATGTATTCAATTCCCATGTAGAACCGCATGAATTGCAGACTAATTCATCGCCTTTTATATGGAATGTTGTTGAATTACAAGGTTCACACATCGAAATTGAAGTTACTAGATTACCGTCCTCGTTAATATAAGCTAACAGGGGAATGTCTCGCAGTGGACTTTTATAAACAAATCTAACAAATTTTTTATCCAAAACTTCATCAAGCGGTAAAATCAAATAATCACCTTCTACCGTATATTTGGTATTTTTCATATCAAATCGAGATTCCGGATATTCCATGCTCCCAATAACTTGAGGTTGGTTGTCGATAATTTCTTCTTCCTTAGTTTTGTCTGTGGCAAAATAATAGAGTATACTGCCGGAAAATAAGATTACTAAAACGATATTAAATAGTAATTTAGGTGTAGAAATGCTCTTTTTTGAATCTACAATATTTCTTTTTTCTTCTATATTGTCGGATGCCGTTCTTGTGTGACTATCGGATATACTTTTACCGCATTTACTACAAAATTTAGCATTATCTATTATCTTACTTCCACAACTTGGACAAAATTTCATTTCCGGTTTCCTTATATTTTTTTCCCACCGTAGGTATTATTGACCATAGTTATTATTTGATCGACTGTATATGTATTTTGTTTTATTTTATCCCTAATAAAACCTTTAACTTCCTTTGCCCCTTTTGGGTGATTGCAGTTGCAATCCTTTAATTCTTCAACATTACATTGTCCGCAAGGGCACTTAAATTGCTCGGTAATCAGCTGCATATCTAACAGCGATGCTAACTTTATCTCATTATTCCTTTCATCAGATGATTTATTTGATTTTGTTCCGACTGATGAGAGCAAATATTTAAATTGGGGTTTTATCCAGCCATATTTGGAATTAACAGATTTAATAATTTGTGAATCGGATTTTTTAGCATCCATTTGCGATTGTATAAACTCCTTTTCTTCCGTTGCCGTGGGACAACCGCAAGTTTCAAGAGGAAGTTCCCCGCAAGTACCGCAAGAGCAAATAAATTTGGAAGCAATATCATTTAATCGGGAACCTGCTAAACCGACAAAGTTCGTATTGCTGTTCGGAATTCGATTTCTATGTGTTATTGGTGTTTTATTATTAGGAAGGAACTGTACAACAATAAATCCAACTACTACCAAACCGATGACCGTAACGGCTTTATTCTCCAGAAGCTTATCCAAAAGAATAAGTCTCTTTTGCGGCTGTTTTTTCTTTGATTTGTTGCGATAATTTTTATCAACCGATTTATTTTTCCAGTTATTCCTTTTTTTCGGTAAACTAGTACCGCATTTAACACAGAAATTACTTGTTTTGCTATTCTCAGCTCCGCAGTGAGTGCAATAAAATGAATCAGCTTCCGCTTTTAACTCAGCACCGCATTCAGTACAAAACTTATTTTCACTCGAATTTTCGATTCCGCATTTATTACATTTCATAACTCACATTCCCTTTTTTAAGGGGACAAATTTGTCCCCGTTATTTTTATTTAACTTTAAATCCATGTTCCTTCAAGTTCTTTTTTGCTTTATCAATTGAAACTTCTTTCAATTTCATTCCGCAGTTAGGGCATTTACCCGGTTTATCTGAAATGATATTCCAATCCATCATATCTTGATAAACTTTGCCGTCTTGGTTTTTATCAATTGCCTTAACATCAATAACACCTTTATGAAGCATATTATTCATCATTTTATTTCCGGCGCCCATCTTTTTCCCATGATTCATCATACCCTTAGAGTTTTTCTTCATTTTATCATGATTCATCATACCCTTAGAGTTTTTCTTCATTTTATCATGATTCATCATACCTTTATGATCTTTCATCATACTTTTATGATTCATCATTTTTGAGCTGTCACATGCTGCTTCATTATTTTGCATATTCTTTTTCATCATATGCTGTTGTACTTTCGCAGTATCCGGATGGTTTTGCGCAGATACGCCTGTTGCAATAAAAGATACTGCCATCAATGCAACTATTGTTATTTTGATTGTTGTTTTCATTATGCTACTCCTTTTTATTTAATTGAATTAATTTCGCCTGTTTTAATACGTACCGATTTTTCAATATCCGATACGAATATCCAACCGTCGCCGCTCTGACCTGTATGAGCATATTTAGCTATAACATTTACAAGTTCATCAACTTTTTCTTCATTGCAAATAAGTTCAATCTTAACAACAGAGGAATACTTTTGAACATATTTAATCGAAAAACTAAATGCCTCTTTATCTGCCCATTCCGCTAAAGCGTTAGCGTCGAGAATGGTCATTCCCGTAACTCCTGCTGCTTCCAACTTTTGAATGACTATTTCTGCTTTATTATGTCTTATATAAGCTTTTACTTCTTTCATTATTTCCTCCTTTTAGTTAATTCTAAATCCATTTATCTATTTGCAGCAACTTTCCCCATTTCGTATATTTTTAACTCGTCTGATCATTAAGTAAATCACAATTACTATTAGTATTATTAGAATTAAAATTTCCACTATTTTAGCTTCTCCTTATGCTAGCTAATTTTACTTGTCTGAATATTTGAGTTTTCTAGTTTTTCTAGTTTTCTTTTTTTAATGATATAAAACAATGCCGGGAATATTGTTAGTTCCATAACCAGACTGGTAAATATTCCGCCTGCCATTGGTGCAGCTATTCGTTTCATAACATCACTGCCTGCTCCGTGTCCTATCAGAATAGGAAGCAACCCGAAGAAGAGCACTAATACCGTCATCATTTTAGGGCGAATACGTTTTACCGCACCTTCAAAAATTGATTCGCGTAAATCGTGTAGTGTTTTTATTTTACCTTGCTTCATCCAGTTTTCATATGCAATATCCAAGTAAAGAAGCATAACAACACCGGTTTCCGCACTAACGCCAAGTAGTGCGATAATTCCGACCCATACTGCCACACTCATATGAAAACCTGCAAAATATAAGTACCATATTGCTCCGACCATCGAGAATGGGAGAGCGAGTAAAATGATACCGGTTTTTACAAAAGATTTCGTATTGAAATAGAGTAGTAAAATTACAAGCAATAATGTCACCGGAATAACAAGTGCTAATTTCTTTGCAGCTCTTTCCATGTATTCATACTGCCCGCTCCATTTTAGTGAATATCCTTGAGGGAGATGAATTTTATCTTTGACTATCTGCTGTGCTTTTTCCACGTATGAACCCACATCCGAACCTTCAAGGTCTATATAAACCCAAGCATTCGGACGGGAATTTTCCGATTTTATCACAGGCGGACCTTTTTTAACGTTAATTGTTCCAAGCTGTTCTATTGGAATGTTACCGCCTTTTGGTAAAGGAACCAAAACCCGTTTTAACTCTTCAAGATTATCCCTGTAATCTCTTTGGTATCTCAAGTTGACGGGATACCGTTCCAAACCTTCAACTGTTTTTGTTATATTCATTCCTCCTACTGCCGACATAAATACGTCTTGAACATCGCCAATTGTTAGTCCGTAGCGAGCAATTGCATTTCTGTCAATATCAAAATCAACATAGTTTCCGCCAACTGCACGTTCGGCATAAACAGATCTTGTTCCAGGAATTTTTTTAGTAACTTTTTCAATTTCTTTTCCTATTCGTTCAAGAACATTTAAATCAGGTCCGGCAATTTTAATTCCTACCGGCGTTTTAATTCCTGTGGAAAGCATATCTATTCTTGTTTTGATAGGCATAGTCCATGCATTTGTTAATCCCGGTATTTTAATTGCAGCATCCATTTTAGCAATTAGTTTTTTAGGTGTCATGCCTTCCGGCCATTCATGCTGGGGTTTCAGCCTAATTGTTGTTTCAATCATAGAAAGGGGAGCGGGATCAGTTGCTGTTTCGGCTCTGCCGATCTTACCCAAAACAGATTCTACCTCGGGGAAAGTCTTAATTATCTTATCCGTCTGCTGCAGTAGCTCTCTTGCTTTTGTAATTGATATTCCCGGCAAAGTTGTCGGCATATACAAAAGATCGCCTTCGTAAAGAGGAGGCATAAATTCCGAACCTAACTTTTTGAACGGGAAATATGTAACTGCAACTATTACAACTGATGCAATAAGAACAGCCCATCTCTTTTTCATTACAAAATCAACAATAGGGTGATAAATATGCATTAAAAATCTCGTAATAGGATTATCTTCTTCTTTTTTCATTTTACCGCGAATAAAATATCCCATAAGTACCGGAACAATTGTAATAGCCAGGATTGCTCCAACCGCCATAGAATATGATTTTGTATAAGCAAGGGGTTTGAATAATCTTCCTTCCTGCTGTTCAAGTGTAAAAACCGGCAAGAATGAAACTACAATAACGAGAAGCGAAAAGAAGATTGAAGGACCAACTTCTTTAGAAGCATGCAGCACAACCGCCCAATGAGGTTTCTGCTGTTCTATTGGTTTTAACTGATTGTGGAGCACGTGTGATTGAGTGTTTTCAACCATAATAATTGCAGCATCCACCATCGCCCCTATCGCAATCGCTATACCTCCAAGCGACATTATATTTGCATTAATACCCTGTATCTGCATTATAATCAATGCTCCAAGAATTGCTGTGGGCAATGTAAATATTGCAACAAGAGAACTCCGGAAGTGAAGTAGAAATATAAAAATAATTAATGCAACTACAATCATTTCTTCAATCAATTTGTCAGTAAGGTTATCAACAGCTGCCTCGATCAAATGAGATCTATCGTAGGCTGTAATAATTTCTACATCCGGCGGAAGAGATTTTTTAAGTTCCTCAAGTTTCTTCTTAACACCTTCAATTACTTTTAAACCGTTCGCACCGAAACGTTGTATTACTATACCGCCAACAACTTCTCCTTCACCATTCCAGTCGGCAAGTCCGCGTCGTATTTCAGGACCAATATCTATAGTAGAAACATCCCGCAAATATATTGGAGTGCCGGTTGCCTTGTTAAACCCGATAGCTATACTTTTTAGATCTTTTGTGCTTTTGATATAACCGAGTCCGCGAACCATAAATTCCATTTCACCCATTTCCATCAATCGTCCGCCAACATCATTATTGCTGTTTTTAATTGCCATTTTTATTTTCTTCAGCGGAATATTGTATGAAGCAAGTTTAATAGGATCAACATTTACCTGGTATTGCTTTACATAACCGCCAAGACTTGCAACTTCCGAAACTCCGGGTACGGCAGTTAGTTCATATCGTAAAAACCAATCTTGTATTGAGCGTAGTTCCTGTAATGATCTTTTTTTCGATTTCAATATATACTCATAAACCCAGCCGAGACCGGTAGCATCAGGACCTAACTCCGGTGAAATGCCCTTAGGCAATTGACTTTGCATAGAGCTTAAATATTCCAATACTCTACTTCTTGCCCAGTACAAGTCTGTTCCGTCATCGAATATGATATATACCATCGAGAATCCGAAAAAGGAATAACCTCTAACATCAATTGCTCCGGGGACAGAAAGCATTTTTGTTGTTAACGGGTAAGTTACTTGGTCTTCAACTATCTGCGGACCTTGACCGGAATATTTTGTAAAAATAATTACTTGGACATCACTCAAATCAGGTATTGCATCTATTGCCGTGTTTTTGATTGCCCAAACACCACCTAATATCACTGCTATGGTCAATATAATAACCATAATTTTATTGTTAATAGACCATTCAATTGTCTTTGCAATTAAACCGTCTTTTTGATTTTCTGTTGTTACCATAATTTATTCTCCGATTAATGGCATTCAGATTCTTACGATCGATTATGACCAGCGAAGATCATAAATACTAATAAGGAATCATCGTGCTATTTGTATTCAAAACCATTTTCTTTTAAATTCTTTTTAACTTGATCAATCGACATTTCCTGAAGATGCATTCCGCATATCGGGCAAACAGCCGGTTTATCCGAAATAACATTCCAGTCCATTACGTCTTGAAAAAGTTTTCCGTCTTTATTCACATCAATGGCTTCAACATCAATCACGCCTTTTCTTATTAAATCCGACTTTACTTTTGCTTCTTCATTTTTGCCCGATTCTTTTTCTTTCTTGTTCATATCCATTTTTGTTTTACTGGAATCGCTCGAACCGTTAAACATCTCGACAGAAGCACGAAGATTTGATTCGGAATCAATTAGGAACTGAGCGGAAGTAACAATGTTTGTATTTGCCGAAAGCCCTTTCAATACTTGAAAATATCCGTTGGCATATTCTCCAAGTTCAATTTGCATGGGTTTGAATTTCCCTTTACCGAGTGATATTATAACGGTATTTCGTTTCCCGCTGCGAAGTACTGCCTGCTCAGGAACCAGCGGAAAAACACCGTCGCTTTTTGTCGTAATATCAACATTAGCAAACATTCCGGGTTTTAATTCACCATTTTTGTTCGGTAAATTCAATCTTACTTTTAAAGTTCTTGTTTTTGTATCAAGCGTTGGATAAATAAATGATATTTTCCCGTTATATGTTTTCCCGGGCAGGTAATCGAAAGTTACTTTAGCGGGAAGACCAAGTTTTACTTTACTTGCTTCATATTCATATATATCGGCTAGAATCCAAAGATTACTTAAATCGGAAATCTTTAAAAGAGGTGTCCCGCGGTTTATTTTTGCGCCTTCCTTAACTCCTTTAAAAATTACCGTCCCGGTTATGGGAGAGAATAAAGTTATGTATTTCGTAACTTCTTTAGTATCATGCAACCGTTGAATTTCATCTTTTGTAACATCGAGTAATTCTAATTTCCGTATAGCATTTTTTACCAAGGTAGAACTGTTTTCGCTTATATTAACTGCTTTATCGTAAGCAAGGGCAGTCAGATATTCCTCTTGAGCGGCAACAAGTTCAGGGGAATAAATTTTAACTAACTTTTCACCCTTACGTACCTTTTGACCGGTATAATTAATGTATAACTTGTCAATCCAACCTGCTGCTTTTGTAGTTGCAACATATTCTTTTTGCTCATCGGGTTGAAGTATACCGTTTGTAAATATTTCGGGGTTTAAACGTCCTTCTTTTATTGCAATAATTTTAACATTCATATCCTGCTGCATAACAGGATTAATAGATATAACTCCGCTTTCGCCGGAATCATCGGCATATACAGGAACTAAATCCATCCCCATATTAGATTTGCCCGGATGATTATATATTTCTTTGGGATTCATAGGAGCTCTCCAATAAAGCACCTTCTTTTTACTCTCTTTATTCAAAGCTGTTTTTTCAGAACTGCTTTCGTTACTTACGGAAGATGAACTGCTGCTTTGAAATAAACTGTATCCACCTGCTCCAAGTACAAGCCCTACAAAAAGCAGCAATCCGTAAATCAATATTTTCTTACTCATTATGTTGTTCTCCGTTTCTATTTTTATTCTATACTAGTTAACTGTTTACCGGATAGATATTCTAACTGAGAAATACTTTTAGAATAATCCACCCTAACTTTTGCCAGCTCTGTTTTGATATTAAGAATATCGTTTTCAGCTTTTATTACGTTTACAAAATCTATTTTGCCTACTTGATAATCTGCAATTGAAGCTTTATAAGATTGTTCAGCCTGCGGTAATAGTGATTTGGTTATTAAAATTTCCCTGTTTTCCAATTCGGATATTTTTCCATTTATGTTACCGAAGGAGTGCTGTAAATCCTGCAAAGCCGAATTGTATTGGTTGTTATAAAATGATTGTAAATGAATTGCTTTATTTACTTTTTCTGTTTTATTTCCTCCATAATTAATCGGGATAGTTACTCCGACTACTACAGAAAGAAAATCAGTGAAATTGGTCCCTGTTTTTGCGCTGTAATCTCTTTGTGAGTATTGTAATCCTAACTTAAAATTCGGATAAAAAGAGTATTCGGCTTGTTCCTTCATAAATTGTGCTTTTAACTCGCCAAATTTTATCTTTTGTAATAAAGGTCGGTTTAACCTTGCAATTTTTAATAATGAATCTGACTTTACATTATAAGAAATAATTGGAGTAATCTTACCAGTAAGTATTGTAGAGTTTTCTCTTCTTAATAATAATGCATTAAGCTTTGCTATTGCCGATCTCTCTTTACCCTTTAAAGATTCCAATTTATCTTTAACACGCGTAATTTGTACTTCCACTTGTATAATATTCTGGAGACTAGCATTGCCGACTTCATATTTTCTTTTTACAACATTAGAAATCTGATTTAATAATTGTATACTTTCTCGAGATAACTTTATTTCTTCGCGAATGACTTGGATAGAATAATATAGATCGGATACGTCTTCGCGAATTTTATTCTGTAAATCCAATGTCTCTTGTCCAACTATTGAAGTATCGACAGCCTTAACATTGGAAGCCGAACTCAAGGCGCCGGGAAAGGGAATTGCCTGACTTAAGCCGACTATTTTCCCGGTCATCGGTTCTTGTGTGAATGAAAAAGAATTAGTCGGCATATTTACCAATCCCAATGTTAAGACCGGGTCAGGTAAATTTGTACCGATTTCGATATTGGATTTAGCTAAATCGAATTTTGACTGCAGCATTTTAATTCTCGGACTTACCTTTGTTGCTTCAGTAATTAAATCCTGCAGAGATTCATTTTTTTCTTGTCCGAATTGCAAACCGACAAAGGATAAAAATATTATCAGCAGCATCAATAATCTTGAGTTCATATTTCCCTCAAATGTTTATTGTGAATAAATATTATGTATTATTAATAGATGTAGATTATCCTTTACCGAAAATAATCGGCAAAAGAAAAACGGGAATGGTCGTTTAAATTATAAAGGACTGAACGGAAATATAAATCGGCGGACTTGTTTCGCTTACGAAAGCTATAGTGTTTTCGAGAAACGCGGAACTATTATCGTTAGAAAATTGGTCAACTGTTGAAACAATAGTTAATACACTTTTAGATTGATATTTATGTGTAACGACAAAATTGTCGGATGAATTGAAAAATTCTTCAATCATGCAGCTATTTACTGATATTTCCATATCACATGAACTTTGATAACTAATGAAACTTGCTGTTTCACTCATCATCATTGCACAGCTCGAATTACCCATACCATTCATATGCATTGTGGAAGTATTCATTCCCATGTCCATTGGGCAATTGCTGCTGCATTCTTCAGACGGAAAGGCAAATAACAAAGGGGATATAAAAAAATAAAATAAAAGCGAAAGTGCTATTGCTTTACGAAACTTAAATGATATGTATTTTGTAAATGTTGTCAATTCGATGTCAGTTAATTTTTTATGCAAGCCAAAGATAGATTATTAAATCAAACTTAACGTTACACAATTCCTACAAAATGTTATATAATTTTTCGTTATTAAGTATTATAAAAATAAACAAAATTATTCTAAATAACTGAATAATATTTCATTAATATAATTCCTGTACTAAGGGTTATTATCGAAAACAATGTAGTGAGAACAATAATATCACTCGCTAATTTAGAGTTGCTTCCCATTGCATCTGCCATGATGAATGAAGCAATTGCAGTAGGACTGGCAAATAAAATAAAAAGAATAACCAATTGATTTGAATCAAAATGGAGGAAAACGCCTGTAAGTACTGCTAAAATAGGGAAGATGACTATTTTATTAAACATTGCGGCAAATGATAATTTTGATGCTTTTTTCAGATTTCTTAAATTTAAAGAAGCTCCAATGCTTATTAGAGCCAAAGGTAGGGCAATTTTAGCAAGGTAAGTTAATGTAGTTGTAAAAACAGAACCGAGTTGTATTTGAAAGATTGAAAATGGAGCAGCAAATACCGCCGCCAAAATTAAGGGATTTTTCCCGATATCTTTTATTGTTCGAGAATAATCGTATCTCCTTACTTCTTTAAACGGGATAGTTAAAGCCAGAACTGCAAGTATATTGTACAGCGGCATTACAAATGCCAAAACCAGAGAAGCTTTCCCAAGTTGCTCTTCCCCAATAAGATTTGCAATTAATGCCAGACCGATAATTGCAAAATTACTTCGGAAACTTCCTTGAATAAAGACCCCTTTATCTGCGGGCACTTTTGTTAACATAGATGACAAAAGCCAACTAATTCCTGCGATAAAAAGGACTAATATCAAAGCGGTTAAAATTAACTTGCCGTCAAATGCTTCGGTAATAGTTATTGTTGCAATCTTTAAAAATATTAATGCCGGCAACGATACTTTGAAGACAAACTTTGAGGTTTGAGAAACGAATATACCGTTTACTAATTTTACTTGTTTTAAGAATATTCCTAAAACAATTAATAAAAATATGGGAGCCACAATATTTACGGTAAAAAGGATTATTGGCATGTTTATTTCAAATAATTCCCATTTTTAGATTAAAATAATTTGTAACAACCTTAAAAATAACAATTAAATCGGTTAAGAGGGTAAGGGAAGTTTAGATTTATTGAGTGTGAGATTTATTAGAAATACAAAATAGTTGTTATTACAATAATATTGCTCTGTTAGTGTTTAGTTTATTTCCCGGTTATAAGTAAAACAAATGAGTTTGCTAGTAGATGTGTTAAACTTTCCTTTACCCTTCCTGAGACATATTGGGGAAATCATACCGAAGGTCAGTTGATAAGAGCATCGATATTAGAATTGATTATTGTCTATTGGTTATTTGAAATTGACGAATTTTAAGTTTTGAGACAGTAGCTTTTTAATCAGCAATCTTCAATAGATAATCAATAATTAATTCTTTAGAACAAATTAGAAATTATTTTATAAGCTCCTACATAAGTCCCTACAGCGCTGCCTAACCCGGTAAGAATAAAAACCAAGAATATTCTAAGTAATTTATTTTTCCACCACATTTTAATGTGATTAAAATCTTCACTCAATGTTTCAAATTCTTTAACAACCGGAGGTCTGAAATACGCTTGAACAAATGCCGCAACATAGCCGGCACCAATTAAAGGGGAAAGACTAGTAAGCGGTGCAGCAAAAAACACCGAGATGATTGTAGCCGGATGTGCTAAGGCTAGTATCCCTCCAATTGCACTTGGTATTCCGTTTGCCAAAATCCAAAAGATTACATTATATTGGGCAGCAGCCATCCCTTTTGCATAACCGATATAAATAAGCGAAGCAACAATTATTGCAGGTATGCTCCAGCCGACCCATTTCCAAACAGAGGATACCGGTGGGATTATTTCAATCTCAGATAGATCAATTTTATCTGTTGATTCTAACTTTTTAAGAATCCCGTTAACATGTCCGGCTCCAACAACAGCAACAATATTATTTCCTTTTGCTATTTTCATTTTTTCGGAAATGTAAGTATCGCGCTCATCAATTAATACTTCCTTCAACACAGGCATAACTCTACCGAATTCATTCATAAGTTCAGTAAGAACATCTTTATTTTTCAACTCCTCCAAATCTTCTTCCGTAAGTTCTTTCTTTTCGAATATTCCTGCTAAACCTGATGTAGCAAATTTTAGTTTTTGAAAAAACGACATTTTATTCCATGCGCGTCTCAATGTAATTTTTACATTTCTATCAACCAGCTCAATTGGAATATTCAATTCTTTTGCAACCTTAGTGGCTTCCAGTAATTCGGTTCCGGGCATAACCCCTAACTTTTCACCAAGTTTTTTTTGATAAGATGATAAAATTATATTTATTAAAAGTGTTGTAAGCTGTTTTTTCTTAATGATAGATTTTAAATCCAAGGACTCCCATTTTTTCTTATTTGACAATGCTTCATATCGTTGAGCATCTAACTCAACACATACAACGTCGGGCTTAACTTCTTCTATAACATTTCTAACTAAATAAGCAGATTTTTTTGATATATGAGCTGTGCCGATAATCGTAAAATACTTATTTCCTATTTTTATCTTTGTTACATCAGGGTTGTCTAAAGCAGTAACATTCTGAGCTATATTATCCAATTTAATCCTAGTTTTTTTTAGCAGATTCCGTTAAGATATTAATTTTATCCTTAAACTTTTCAGGCATAAGTGCCTTTTTATTATCTTTATAATCGTAAAATAAAATTCCGGTTTTAGCGTTAACAACCGGTTTACCGGTTTTTAGGTCGGTTAATCTATAGAAATAATCGCAGCTTCCGTCATCAATATTATCTATTGCAACTTCAACTTTCAGTACATCACCGTAAAAGCTCTCTTTCAAATAATTGATTAACGAATCGACCATGATTATTCCTACCCCTTCTATATCAATTTCAGAATAACCAAGTGAATTCAAAAATCTTATTCGTGCTTCATGTATTATAGACAGAAACGAGTCGTTACCAACATGACCTCCATAATTCAGGTCGGTAATTCGAACCGGTATTTCGGTCGAGTACTGAAAGCTTTGCGGCATTTTAATTTTTATTCGTGAAATATTTCCTCTAGACTATTTATAATATTATAAGCAAAATCTTTATTTGTATTTTTGTAAAGAACTTATGAGCTTTTAATTCGGAATTCAAAAATCTCAGATTATCCTTCGTAACTGATCTCTACAAAGCTTAAACGTAGTAGATTAGCGAAGGGAAATTCTCAATTCTAAATTCTCAATCGCTCTTTTTATGCTTTTCTTCTCCAAGTACTCGGCAAAAGAAAGATTATTAATCCATATATTTCTAATCTGCCAAGAATCATTGTAAATGAATATACCCATTTTGCTGCATCGGGTAATGACGAATAATTTCCTAATGATCCCAAGAATCCTAAACCGGGACCAACATTTCCCATAGTTGCAGCAGCGCCGGAGTATGCCGAAATCATATCGACACCCATCGCCGAAACTAAAAGTCCGGATATTGCTACAATAACTACATAAGTAATAATATATAATATTGTAGAATTGACCAAATCCTCATCCAGTTTTTTCCCATCCATAATAATATTTAATACGGCATTCGGGTGCAGAGTTTGTTTAATTTTTCTGACAACAGATTTTAGAAAAACTACAACTCTATCAACCTTAATTCCCCCGGAAGTTGAACCGGCTGAGGCACATTGCAAAGTCATTATTACTAACAGCATCTGTGCGAAAGGCGGCCAAATAGAAGAATCGGCATTCGCAAATCCCGTAGAAGTACCTACCGACAAAACTTGAAAAGAAGAATATCTTAATGCTTGCCAGAAAGAAGTGTAATTGTGTCCCCAAAGGTTAATAGCAACTAATAATATAACAACAATATTCGCTCCTACGTAATATTTTAATACAGTAGAAGCTTTAACTTCTTCAAGTTTACCGGTTACGGCTGCAAAGAGCAAGGCAAAGTTCATTCCGGACAATAACATAAAAACCATAATAATAATTTCAACTGCTAAAGAGTGAAAAGCCGCAATACTGGTATTTTTTGTTGAAAACCCTCCGGTAGCGACCGTTGAAAACGCTTGTGTTATTGCATCAAATAAATTCATTCCGGCAAACATCAGTAAAATTGTTTCTATAGCCGTTAAACCAACATACACCCAAAGTATAATTCGTACAGCATCACGGCTTCGCATTTTAAATTGCCTTAGAGCTGCAGGAGACATTTCCGAACGGTACAATACTAATCCGGCAGAACCTAATGAAGGCATAACAGAAAGGACAAAAACTATTATGCCCATTCCTCCAATCCAATGAGTTGACGCACGCCAAAATAAAATTCCAGCGGGTAAGCTTTCAATTTGATTCAGTATTGTTGATCCGGTAGTAGTATAACCGGAAACACTTTCAAAAATTGCATTAGTAAACGAAAATTCCCCGCCCCACATCACATAGGGAATAGTGCCTATTAAAACAGAAAGGAGCCAACTGCTGACTACAATCAGTAATCCTTCAATATGATTGATATCGTCTATAGGCGGAACAAAAATGATTGGGAATATCCCGAAAAGTATTGTAATTATAGTTGAATATAAAAGCGGAACAAATGAAGTCTCGTGATAAAAAAAAGATATCAAAGTCGAGACCAACAAAAATAGGGAATTGAGTAATATTACAAACCCTACATATCTAAAAATAACATACAGTCTCATTTATGATTTCTCATCAATATTGACTCGTGAAGTTAGCAGATAAATTGACTCGGCTAATTTGGCTATTTCGTCATCTGTTAAAGGATTAAACTTAAGAGGAATTCCTTTTGAAATAAAATCATCCACTTGTTTTCTAAGTGTGTCTATCGGTTTAATTATATAATGATTTGCGAAATAGTTAAAGAGAAGAGCAAAAACAATTGCTGCAATAATTGCAACTATACCTGGTATTGTGGCTCGTTTCGAAATATTACGAATATTACTTGATGTTTTCAGAAATGTTTGCGTATCATAATTAATTAAATTTTCTACACTCAAAAAAGTTTTATTATATAAAGGAGCAATATTTGAATTATACCATTCTATTTTATTACCGTTAAGAGCTTGTCCATCTCCATTTTTCCAACTTAAGATATATTCATCAAAGGATTTTTCCACAATATTTAACAACGAATCCTCTATCTTTCCAGTATTTTTTTTACGATAGCTCTGAATCAATAATTTTAAACTATTATTATCCCTTTTAAATTCTTCAAATTTGTTGCCCGCAAAATAAGATAAAAATATATTTCTATCTGTAGAGATTAAATATTCTCTCAACGATTTTACGGATTCAATTTTTTCATAATTGTTGCTAATTATTTCTTCCAGCTGATTTCCGAAAAATCTTACTTGCAAAATTGACCATGTCCCTGCTATAATTAACATAATTGCTAAAATTAGAAATCCTGATAGTACTTTATATTTTAATTTCATCTAAACACCAAATACTTTTTTTGTAAAATTTAAGTTGAAATATAAAAAAACCTAATCTGATTTATCATTCAATTTTGCAAATTATCGATTCTTTTTACTTCCCCTAGTAAAATAATTATTCAATAAAGTAATGGAATTTTTCAAAACGAATTTTAATACAATAGATAAATGAATAACTTAATTTGAATTGAATGATTTTAAAACTAAATGTGGATTTAAAAATTTTATATTTTATCTAACTAGATTATCCGGGACATCCTTAGGATGAACAGCATGAATAACCTAACTAATTACCCATGAATTACCGCCTAAAAAAAGCGGGACTAAAAAACATTTAGTAAATAGAAAATAACTCCGGTAATTATTCCCGCCCAAAAAGCAGAACTCCAATCAATTACCTGAACTAACTTCTCCTAGGTTTTTCTCATTCCGTTCCTGCTGTTTTAACACAGAATTAAAAACTAATCACCATATAATTCATTATAATCTTTAATCGAAGCTTCTACAACTTTTGCAGCATGATCTTTATCGTAGATATCTTCAATTGAAGTTAAAGATTCTTCACCATGTAATAATTTGTAGGTTAAAAAGTAATGATGAAGTCTGTGAATAAGCGCTTCGGGTAATTCTTTAATCGATTTAGCATTACCCCAAATATTATCATTTTCCAATACGGCAATTATTTTGTCATCCGCCTCGCCATGATCAACCATCTGGAATCCGCCTACAACTCTTGCATATAGAATAATTTCAGATTTAGTAATGGGACGTTCGCTGATTACACAAATGTCTAATGGATCTCCGTCGCCTTTTTCTGCCATGGGAGATAATGCCGCTAACCTTTTACCACAGAATGTTCTTGGAATAAAACCATATAATGACGGCGGTTGCGACGATGTTCTTTGCGGACGATCGACTCTTAAATATCCGGTAGATTTATCAACTTCGTATTTTACTAAATCAAAGGGTGTTATTTCAATATAAGCATTAACTAAAATAGGCGGTTCTTTTCCTACTTCCAATCCGTGCCAGGGATGCGGACGCCAACTATAAAAAGGTTTTGGAAATTTCATTTTTATCCTTAATATTTATAAATAAGATTGTATGTGTTTTTTATAAGGCAAAATCTATAGTATTAAAATCTTAATTACAAAATTGAGATTCATTCTTTTTAAATAAATATTTCGTATTAATCCTATTTTGATTAATATCACAATAATAAATATTTTGTTACATTACATTCTGTTGTTTGAAAATATTATATAATTAATTTAAGTAAAAAATAATGAATGAAGAATTTCAAAAAAAAGAAGTAAATAATCTTACAATGGAAGTAATTTCAAAAGGTATTTATAAAGAAACTTCAGAGTTCGGCTTTTCAACTCAAGATTATATTAAGTTAGTAAATGCCTTGCTCGAATTAACAATTCATAATAAGACCAACGGTAAAAATAATACAGACAAAATAGTTGAACCTAAATTAAAAGAATTAAAACTTCCGCTGGTTGGAGAACACGTTCAAGTGAGACTTTTTGATAAGCAAAAAGATCTTATAACCTTAGAAAAATGGTTAAGCGATGAAAAGGGAAGAATGTTTTTATTATCTCGTTTAACATCCAAACAAACAGATCTAATGCAGCTGATCGAAGATAAATCGAATAAATTAGGTATAATTACTTCACATGATTCTTCACCGATTGGTGTGCTTGCATTTCTAAATTACGATAAACCGCATAATAAAGCTGAGTTGAGAAAACTAATTGGTGAAGAAGGATTTAGAGGTAGAGGTTATGCTAAAGAGGCAACAAAATTATGGATTCAATATGGAATTAATAATTTAAAACTTCGTAAAATTTATCTCCATACTATCGATACTAATATTGCAAATATCCGGCTAAATAAGGATTTGGGTTTTAAAATAGAAGGTATATTGAGGAAGGAATGTTTAATTGACGGGTTTTATCATGATGTACTGAGAATGGCTTATTTAGCATTTTAGAAGACATAAAAAGTATAGTAAAGAGAAATTGGATTTTTGATAATAAATTATGACATTTACAATATAGATAAATTGAATTTAGTTATGTATTTCGAAAAGAAAATGATAAAGCTTTTCATAAAAAAAATTAACCTCATGCTCTTCAGGCACTGTCCGGATCACTAACATTTTTACAATTCTAAAAGTTTAAAAAATATTTTAAGGAGAAATACATGTGCGGTATAGTTGGTTATATCGGTGAAAAAAATTCGGTTCCGATAATTATAGAAGGTTTAAAAAGATTAGAGTATCGCGGTTACGATTCCGCAGGAATAGCTTTGCTTGAAAAAGATCATTGTAACGTTGTAAAAAGCGTTGGAAAAGTGAGCGAGTTGGAAAGTCATTTAAATGGAGACACAGACTCATCTACAGTTGGAATTGGGCATACGAGATGGGCAACTCACGGTGCACCAACGGTTGCAAATGCGCATCCGCATTTTAATTCCGACAAAACTTTATGCTTAATTCACAACGGCATCATTGAAAACTACGGCGTCTTAAAAAAAGATCTGCAAAGACAAGGATATATATTTAACTCCGAAACCGACACGGAAGTTATTGTTCATCTTATTGATAGGTTTATGAAAAAAGGGAACGGCTTAACTAAAAGCGTCCGCAAAGCGTTAAATGAAGTAGAAGGAGCTTACGGAATTGCTGTTATATCTACAAAAGAACCGGATAAGATAATTGCAGCACGGAAAGGCTCACCCCTGGTTTTAGGAATAGGTCATAACGAAAACTTTTTAGCTTCCGATGTTACCGCTTTAATAACTCATACAAGTCAAATAGTTTATTTAGATGACGGCGATGTTATTGAAGTTTATAAAGATAAATTCATTGCCAAATCGATTGAAGATGAAGAGATAAAAAAAGAAATCCACGAAGTAACTATTGCATTAGACGAAATTAGTAAAGGCGGCTATGATCATTATATGTTGAAAGAAATAATGGAACAGCCTGAATCCATCACTAATTCAATGAGAGGACGTCTACTATACGATCAGGGAATTTCCCGCTTGGGCGGACTTCATGGTTTTGAAGATAGAATTGCTAATTCCAAAAGAATACTTATCAGCGCATGCGGTACTTCATGGCACGCAGGATTAGTCGGGGAATATATGCTTGAACAATTCGCAGGAATTCCTGTGGAAGTTGAATATGCTTCGGAGTTCAGATACCGCAACCCGATTATTAATAAAGATGATACATTAATTTTTATTTCGCAAAGCGGTGAAACTGCAGATACGCTTGCCGCAATGAAAGAAACCAAACGAAAGGGAGCTTTAATTCTTGGAGTTTGTAATGTAGTCGGTAGTTCGATTGCTAGGGAAAGCGATGCGGGTGTTTATATTCATGCCGGACCTGAAATAGGAGTTGCTTCAACGAAAGCTTTTACTTCCCAGCTGGTAGTTCTTGCTTTAATCACTTTGCTCATTGCACGTAAAAAACAAATGAGTTTGGTTGACGGGAAAGATATTATTAAGGAAATTCAATCTATACCCGGAAAAGTTGAAAAGATTCTAAAATTGAACGATCAAATAGAAAAAATAGCAGAAGAATTTGTTGATGCGAAAAACTTTCTTTATTTAGGAAGAGGCTATAACTTCCCGGTAGCTCTGGAAGGCGCATTGAAATTAAAAGAGATTTCATATATCCATGCTGAAGGTTATCCGGCAGCGGAAATGAAACATGGTCCCATTGCCTTAATTGATGAAAACATGCCGACTGTATTCCTGGCACCAAATGATTCGGTCTATGATAAAATAGTGAGTAATATTGAAGAAGTTAAAGCCAGGAAAGGAAGAGTGATTGCAATAGCAAATGAAAATGACGACACAATCGATTCGCTTGTGGATTATTCCATCAAAATTCCAAGCACAACAAGAATGTTGATGCCTATATTAAATGTTATTCCTTTACAGCTTCTCTCTTATCACATTGCCGTAAAGAAAGGATTAAATGTTGATCAACCGAGAAATTTAGCAAAAAGTGTAACTGTGGAATAATATTGTAAAGTACTTAAAGTGAGAAGAAAAGTAGTTCAGTATAATAGACTATAACATATTGTAGTACTCAAAGTAATTAAATAGTAATAATTATTGAATAATTTAAGGGGAATTAAGATGAGTAGAAAGAATGTTTTAATTATGGGTGCAGCAGGAAGAGATTTTCACAATTTTAACGTTTATTTCAGAGATAACGAAAATTACAATGTTGTTGCTTTTACCGCAACTCAAATACCGAATATTGACGGTCGAATGTATCCCGCAGAGTTAGCCGGTAAATTGTATCCTGAAGGAATTAAAATTTATGATGAAAAAGATTTAGTTGAATTGATTAAAAATTTTGATGTTCATGAAGTAGTATTTGCATATTCGGATGTTCCGTTTAATTATGTAATGACAAAAGCATCCATAGTTAATGCTGCCGGAGCTTCATTTAGGTTAATGGGCGCCGAAGAAACTATGGTAAAAAGTACCAAACCCGTTATTTCGGTTTTAGCAGTAAGAACAGGATGCGGTAAGTCTCAAACTTCACGTAAATTAGTTAAAATTTTAAGAGAGGCCGGTAAAAAAGTTGTAGCAATCCGTCACCCAATGCCATATGGTGATTTAGTTAAACAAAAGGTACAAAGATTTGCCACTCTTGATGATTTGAAAAAACATGAATGCACAATAGAAGAAATTGAAGAGTACGAACCTCACATTGCAATGGGAGGAATTATTTATGCCGGTGTTGACTATGAAGCAATTCTAAGAGAAGCTGAAAAAGAAGCCGATATAATTTTATGGGACGGCGGAAATAACGATACTTCATTTTATAAATCGGATTTAACTTTTACGGTAGTTGATCCGCACAGAGCCGGACACGAACTGATTTATTATCCGGGAAATACATCTTTAAGGATGGCAGACGTTGCCGTAATTAATAAAATTGATTCGGCTGATGAAGCCAACATTTTAACGGTAATCAATAATATTAGAAGCGTAAATCCAAACGCCGTTATTATTGAAGGAGCATCACCATTAATTGTTGATAAACCAGAAATTATTAAAGGTAAACGGGTATTGGTTGTTGAAGACGGTCCGACACTTACACACGGCGGAATGAAATACGGTGCAGGTACCGTTGCCGCACAAAAATTAGGAGCAAAAGAAATAATAGATCCAAGACCGTTCACGGTTAAGTCTATAACTGAAACGTATGAAAAATACCCGAACATCGGTATCCTTCTTCCTGCAATGGGTTACGGTGAACAACAAATGAAAGACCTTGAAGAAACGATTAATAAAGTTGACTGTGATGCGGTTGTAATAGGAACCCCGATTGATTTGGGAAGAATACTTAAAATTAACAAACCCAGTACAAGAGTTATGTATGAATTACAAGAAATCGGTTCTGTTACTTTAGAAAGTATCTTAAAAGAAAAGGGCATTATATGAAAAAGTTAGCTGTTGTTGCCTTCGGCGGGAACGCTCTTCTTCAAGGCAATGAGGTTGGCACAATTGAACAACAAGAAAAACATACATACGATACATGTGAAAAGTTAATCGGTCTCATAGAAAACGATTATAATATAATTATTACGCACGGAAACGGACCGCAAGTCGGTAATATTTTATTAAGAAATGAAGCTGGTTATAAACTTTATAAAATTCCTCAAATGCCTATGGATATTTGTGTAGCCGATTCCCAAGGTGGAATCGGTTACATGATTGAACGGCAAATGAAAAATGTTTTAGCAAAGCATAAAATCAGGAAAAATGTTGTAACTCTAATTACAGAAGTTTTGGTTGACATAAATGATCCTGCGTTTGAGAATCCGACAAAACCGGTCGGAACATTTTATCTTAAAGAAGAAGCGGAACTGCTTGCGAAAGCTAATAATTGGGTATTTAAAGAAGATCCCAGAAAGCGCGGCTGGCGTAAAGTTGTTCCTTCACCGCTTCCAAAAGATATCATTAACAAAAGAATTATCGGCAGTCTCGCCAGGAAGGGAAATATTGTAATTGCTGTCGGCGGCGGGGGAGTTCCTGTTTATAGACACAAAGACAAACACTTGGAAGCTATTGAGGCTGTGATTGATAAGGATCGTGCTTCCGCTTTGCTTGCTAAAGATATTAAAGCCGATTCATTTTACATAATTACCGATGTGCCGAAGGTTTATATAAATTTTAACACAAAAAATCAAAAAGCATTAAATAAATTGACAGTAAAAAAAGCAAAATACTACCTGGGGAAAGGTGAATTTACAGCCGGCAGCATGAAACCGAAAATTGAAGCATCTTTATCTTTTGTAGAAAACGGCGGAAAGGAAGCGGTAATAACAAATACCGAAAGTTTGCCGAAGAAAAATTGCGGAACAAGAATAATAAATTAGTAAAAAGTTATAAAGTTATAAAGTGCAAAGTAATTAAGGTATATAAAAATGAAAATTAAAAGATTCGAAGATATAATAGCTTGGCAGAAGGCTAGAGAGTTAAACATAAACGTTTTTAGCATTTTTGCACAACATAAAAATTATGGTTTTAGAGACCAAATTTTAAGGGCAAGTTTATCTATTATGAATAATATTGCAGAAGGATTTGAACGGCAGACAAATAAAGAATTCATACAATTTTTATATATATCAAAAGGAAGTGCTGCTGAAGTTAGATCGATGTTATATTTAGCAAAGGATTTTAATTATATTTCCGAAAATAAATTTAATGAATTATATGATAGAGTTGTGGAAATCACAAAACTTATTTCGGGTTTTATTAAATCTTTGTAATCCTATATCTCTAACATACTTAAAAGTTGGTTGATGCTTTTTGTTTTGACTTTATAACTTTTTACTTTATTACTCTATACTTAGTAATTAACAAGTTTAAAAACAATATTACTTATCCGGGAGAAACAATGGCTGTAAATATGAAAGGAAAAAGTTTAGTATCAATTAATGATCTTACTCTCGAAGAAATGAATCAAATATTTGATGTTAGTAAAACACTTAAAGAGAAAAAATTAACCGGCGAGCCGCATAGAATTCTTGAAGGTAAAACTTTAGGTATGATTTTCTCAAAACCTTCCACAAGAACAAGAATATCTTTCCAAGCCGGAATTTATCAACTTGGCGGAACGGGAATGTATTTTGGTCCTAACGATTTACAATTAGGGAAAAGTGAAAACATTCACGATACAGCTAAAGTACTTTCAAGATATTTAGACGGAATAATGATTCGTACATTTTCCCATCAAGATGTTGTGGATTTAGCCAGATTCGGTTCCATTCCTGTAATTAACGGGTTAACCGATCTTCTTCATCCTTGCCAAGTTATGACAGATCTTTTTACTATTTTGGAAAAGAAAGGGGCTCTTAGAGGATTAAAATTAACTTATCTTGGCGACGGGAACAATATGGCTCATAGTTTACTTTACGGCTGCTCAAAAGTAGGAATGGATTTAACATTAGCAACGCCGTCTGATTATAAACCAAACGAAGAAATTGTAAAAGGCGCTTTGGATAATGCAAAATATATGGGAAGTAAAATAAATATTGTTATCGATCCTGTTGAAGCAGTAAAAGAG
>BDSW01000105.1 GCA_002898175.1 bacterium BMS3Abin04 | reverse complement strand
AATATGAACGAGTTGATAAATTGTTCCGTCTTTAACTATTAAGAAATGAGCTGAGGCGAAAGCCCGCGGATTGCGAAGCCATTTAAGCGTCCACGGCATAAGTCCCAGAGTCTTGTGAATCTGAACGCCTATTTTGGGATATTTGCTTTTGCCGAAATTCGGTGATGGTGTCTGTAGTATATTCATTGTAATAATTTTTTAATGGCTAATAATGAACCTCCTACGAGGTTTTTACTCATTTTTTCTTTAATACTTCTGATAATTCTCTGATAACATCTTTAAGTTCGGTTAATATTTCAGTATTATGACTTATATGATTACTGGAAAGTTTCCACACAATATACATAGCAAAAACAGCCATTCCCACTCCGCCTCCTTGAATTATTGTATCTATTATATTCATTGTGTATTAAAAGTTACTCTCTTGCTAAAATTACTATCCAGCACTTTTTCCAATCTTATTGTCCAATCAACCTTATTCAAAATTGTCTGTGATGTTTTATATGTTTTGTATCCTGACTTGCTTATCGTTATAACAATAGGATTTGTGCTAGTATAATCAAACCATTGACGAACATCTCCCGCACCTTTCTGCGTAACATCATAAACTTTTACTTCTGTGGCAATCTCTCCATTGGCGTCTGTCGTGAAAGGAGAACCTGAAATTGCTCCGCCGCTATTTTCAATATCAATTGTCGCTCCACTAATACTGTTTCCATCTTTATCCACTACTTTTAAATTAAGGGATTTATAAATTGTTATCGTTGGAGCGCCAGATGTTCCATAAGGATAGAAAGCGGGTTGGTCTGTCGGAACATCATTAACATAAGTCTGAGCCACAAAAGTTCCATTAATTATTTTAAGACTACCAGTATTGCCAGAAGTTTCGTGAATTTTAAAATGAGCACCACTATCATTCATTGTTTGAATATATGCGTCAGTTATTACAGTGGTTTTATTAGGTCTAAGCCAAAAATAACCATAAATTAAAGTAAAGTCGCTAACATTGTAGTTTGCGTTTAAGTCAATGCTTGCTCCACTTTGAGAAGCGTTAATACTTTTAAAGTTTGCCATATTTGCGTTAGGCCAAATCCTAATACCATTATCAAAATCATTCTGCTGAAAGGTATCAGTATCGTAAACATATAGATTAGTTAATCTTCCAATAACCCACCTATCATAAGTAGTAAGCGGAGTGGTTGTGCTGTCTAAACCTCCTCCCGCTACCATTTTACAACCATAAAATTTAATGGCGGCTTTTTGATAAAATTGTCCATTCTCCCCCCAAAAGAACATATGACACCCATTTAATGCTCGGTTGTTAGTGGAATCCCATTGACCGAAAGTTATAATAAAATTAGTATTCGTATTATTTATTCCATAGATATTAAGAATAGTATTTTTAACTGTTAAATCCCCAGCAGTGCTCCCCGTAAAGTAAAAAGAACCTTTTAAATTAAAAGTTTTGCCATCATAAAATACATAATCACCATATCCATCAGCGACCACTTGGTCATAAATATCTTGTAAGGTAATACTCCCCGTAGCGTTAATAGTGATTGTTCCAGTTTCTTTAACCAATCCTGTCGGCATATTAGAAACTTGATTAAAAGTATGTAATGTTGATAATGTTGGAGTGGTAGTTATTGTATAAGATAAGACATAATTTCTTAATGTCGCCACATAATTAACTGCTCCACATCTTGTATTTCCACTATAATCGCCAGAAACCTTTGTAACATAAACTGTATGATACTTATGACCGTCATCTGTTATTGTAACAAGAATTGACTTATTGGTAGCATCTGTAGTTATACTTACTTCAGTTGAAGGAAGAGATTCAAGAGCCCCTGGAATCCCCGCATAACCATACGAACCGCCCTGGTCGGCAGTTACTCTAACATAATAAGTAGTATTAGCATCCAAAGTGCCACCACTAACAAGTGATAGTGCAACTGTTGGTGCTGGTAATGGTGCTGTTACTGTTACTGCCATTTTATTTAATCTTCTTTAATGAATAAGATAAAATCTTTCCCGCTGAACCGCAATAAGCGTAAACGACCTGATTAGCTCCTAAATCAAAACTCATACGACCACCGCTTGGAAGCAGTAAGCCGTTTGCATTACTATTCTCATAACCCACATACATATCAGTATCCGAACCATTATAAAGAACAATCACATAATTTTCGGTTGGAGCTGACGCTGGAATTGAATACGCGGTATCGGCATTTGTTAAAGTTATTGAGCCATTAGAACCTGTTCCAGCTGGAAATTGACCCTCTTCAGAAGATGAATTAATTTGATTGCCTGAGCTATCTACTACTGCAATATCTAGAAGAGTTTTAATACCAGCATCTGTTACTGATACTTTTTTACTTCCTCCTTCATTAGCAATTGTTACTCGTTCAGTTGCCATTAATTTTTTCTTTTAATCCTTTAATTCTTAAATCCTTTTCCATTACTGCTAGTTCTAGTTCTTTAATATCAAGAGATTTTTCTCTATCTTCAAACACTCTTTCTTTTTGTATAAGTTTATTCTCTTTTTCTTTAAATAATTTTTTTTCAGCTTCAATTTCTTTCTCTTGTGAAACTAATTCTAATTTCTTTTTTGTAAGTTCGTTTTGTTTTATCTTGTTCTCTTTTTCTTTATTTTCTAGTAATTCTTTAAGATTATTAAGACTTGATTCATCTTGCTGTTGTTGTGTTTTTTTTAAGTATAGTTTTTGTTTGAATTCTTCAAGTGATTCAAATTCTTTTTCAATTTCTTCTTTTTTGTATTCTATTTTTTTTTT
>BDSW01000104.1 GCA_002898175.1 bacterium BMS3Abin04 | reverse complement strand
AAAACAGTTAAAAAATATATTGAAACTTCTAGAATTGAGTTGCTCTTTTTACCACCATACTCACCAAATTTGAACCTTATTGAGAGAGTTTGGAAATTATTACGGAAGAAAGTAATAAACAGTCATCATTATGATACTTTCAATAAATTTAGAGATGCTGTACTAGATTTCTTTAATAACTCAGCAGAATTTATGACTGAAATTAAAGAATTTGTTGGTAATAAAATGCACCTTCTTGAGGGTGCTTAAGCTCCGAAAACCTTTTGGGGTTGTGTATAAAGCTCTAATGCTCAGATTACTAATCTGAGCTACGAAATACAAAATTAATTCAGATTACTAATCTGAGCTACGGACTGACTGTGTTATTCTTAAGAGATGAGGTTTTTAAGTTCTGCAGCAGCGGCGGTGATATTATCGGCTTTAAATATTGAAGACCCGGCAACAAATATATTACATCCGGCTTCGGAAACTTCTTTAATAGTTTTTGAGTTTATTCCCCCATCCACTTCAATTGCAAAATCCAGGTTCGAATCCATTTTTAATTTATTTAGTTTTTTTATTTTATCGACCGAAGAGTGAATAAAAGTTTGTCCGCCAAATCCCGGATTAACGGACATAATTAAAACTAAATCAACAATATCTAAAACTTCAGATAGGGTTTCAATTGGTGTTGCCGGATTTATTGCTACACCTGCTTTCGCACCTAATTTTTTAATATTGTTTAATGTTCTATTTAAGTGAGTAACTTCTTCCTGATGTACCGTAATATAACCTGCTCCGGCATCAACAAAGTCCTGAATAAGGGCATCAGGATTTTTTATCATTAAATGGATATCCAAAGGAAGATTTGTAACTTTATTTATCGCTTTAACAACCAGCGGACCGAAAGTTAAATTAGGAACAAACTGTCCGTCCATAATATCGCAATGGATTAAATCGGCTCCTGCTATTTCTATATATCTTAATTGTCCTGAAAGATTAGAAAAATCCGCGGAAAGTATGGAAGGAGCTAAAAATTTAGACATAATATTCCTTATTATTTTGAACTTTTAGTAATGAATACATCAATACTTTCACCAATATCAACTAATTTCCCTTTGCTGGGATATTGGGCAATAATTGTATTAGGTAATAAATTAAGGGATTTCTGATAACTGACTTTACCTAAATATAAAGAGTTATCCCGCAATATTTTCTTAGCTTCACTAAGAGACTTTCCAATTAGATCAGGAACTCTTATTTTTCCAACACTGGGCCCAATGCTCACTTCGAGATCTATACTAGTCCCTTTAGAAATATTTTTACCCGGTTTCGGGTCTTGATCAACAATGGTATTTGCAGGAAATTCTGTTCGCACTTCAGAAATTTTACCCAGATTTAGACCTAGAGATTCAATTATAATTTTCGCATCTCTTAATGTTTTACTCATAAAATTCGGTGTTTTAATTAAAGGATCGCCGCCGCTTATTGCCAAATATATTCTTCGGTTAATTTTAACGGGAACATTTTTGTGCGGTTTTTGGAAAATCACATAATCCTTTGGATATTGATGGTTGTAGCGAGGTCCCTTTAACACCGGTACTAAACCTAAACTATCTAAAACTTTTACAGCGCTGTCTTTTTTCATTCCAACTAAATCCGGGACAGTAACTATTGGTCTGTCAACAATGCTGGGCATGATTACTTTATCCAATAGTAACAAGATACCGGCAAAGCCAACTATAAGTACAACTAATATAATTAATAATTTTTTGAATATTTTTTTCATAGTTTTAAATATAGCAAGAGGTAAACAGATTGACAAATCAATATTATCTCGAATATAAGGATTTTTTATTACTCAACTTTTATGTATTTTTCGCACTTTCCTATTCAATTTGGAAGTCTTTATAAAATGTTCATTCTTAAATTTACGGAGATACTATGTTAAAAAATCATCCGAAAGGTTTATACGTATTATTTTTTACAGAAATGTGGGAACGTTTTGGATTCTACACAATGCTCTCAATCTTTGTTCTTTATCTAGGTGAGAACTTTCATTGGAATACTGCACAAGTAACAAATGTATATGGAATATTTTTAGCGGCTGTCTATTTTACTCCTATTGTCGGCGGTTGGATTGCCGATAATTTTTGGGGTTACAGCAAAACAATAATTACCGGGGCGTTAGTAATTGCTGTCGGTTATTTCTTAATGGCAATCCCGACCAAAAGTCCTACTTTTCTATATCTTGCGTTAGGTATTGTCGCTATTGGAAACGGCCTTTTCAAAGCAAATATTTCTGTCCTTGTAGGGAATTTATATTCTCATTCAAACGGATCGATGAAAGATGCCGGATTCAATATTTTTTATATGGGTATAAATATAGGTGCATTTTATGCACCTCAAGCAGCAAAAGGAATTAAAGACTTTTTAATTAACAATTACCATGTAACACTATCCGAAGGATATAATGCAGCGTTTGCAGTGGCGGCTGTCGGAATGCTGTTCTCAATAATTATCTTCACTGTTTTTCGCAAGTATTATAAAAAAGCAGATTATACTTCAAAAAACGAACCCGACCATGAAAATGACATTGTACTTACTCCCAAACAAGAAAAGGAAAGAGTAATTGCATTGTTCACAGTTTTTGCAATTGTAATATTTTTCTGGATGTCTTTTATGCAAAACGGAGCGGCTTTAACTTTATTTGCAAAAAATTATACATCGAGTATCGTAAATAACATTACCTATATACTTTTTGATATTGTCGGACTTCATGCTGTTCTTTTTATTCTGCTCGGCGGCGGAATATTTTTCAGTAAAAACAGTACATCTAGAACAAAACTGATTTCAGGCGGATTTTTCTTAGCCGGTGTTATATTGTTAATTTATAAAATCAACAGTTTCCCATCTGATAATCCAATTGCACCGGAACAATTTCAGTCTTTCAATCCTATGTTCATAGTTCTGCTGACTCCTATAATTGTCGGCTTTTTCGGATATCTAAACAAAAGAGGTAAAGAACCTTCCTCCCCTGCTAAAATTGGTATTGGTATGGTAATATCGGCAATTGCATTTGTAATTATGGTTGTTGCTTCTTTGGGTTTGAGTTCAGTCCATAGTTTGAGCGGAGGAGTTTCATCTGCTACAGTTTCTCCGTTTTGGTTAATTTCAACGTATTTTACTTTAACAGTATCCGAATTATTTTTAAGTCCGATGGGACTGTCATTCGTTTCCAAAGTAGCGCCTCCAAAAATGAAAGGTTTAATGATGGGCGGATGGTTCGCTTCTACAGCAATAGGAAATTACCTCTCAGGATTTATCGGAAGGTTCTATCAGAATTGGGAGCTTTGGCAATTTTTCCTTTTTTTAGTAATTACATCACTCGTTTCCGCAGGATTAATTTTAATCTTTCTTAAAAGACTTAAAAGAGCTACAGACTAAAAATGCAGATATAATTTTTCGTTAAGGGACAGCAAAACCGGCTGTCCTTTTTTTTAATTTTGCGTTTAGTAAACTTTCCGAAGAATTACAAATTAAAACTTTCAAAAGAAAGTTTTCTTTCTAGTGGTATGTGATTAAAAAGAATGTTAACTTTTATCTTTTTAGAAAAGTAAATTACCTTTTCATTTCAACAAGCATTTTTTTATCAACTCATTTAGGAGCCACTATGTTCAAAGACCATCCTAAGGGATTAGCAGTACTTTTTTTCACTGAAATGTGGGAACGGTTCGGGTTTTATACAATGCTGGCAATCTTCGTTCTTTACCTCCAAGAAAATTATCACTGGGGAACAACCGAAGTAACCAGCATTTACGGTATATTTCTGGCTGCTGTATATTTTACTCCAATTTTAGGCGGTTGGATAGCAGATAATTATTTAGGATATGGTAAAACAATTACTATAGGCGCAGTAATTATGGCAATTGGTTATGCGTTGATGGCTATTCCAACTCACTCTCCTGTTCAATTATACTTAGCATTAACAGTGGTTGTACTTGGAAACGGTTTGTTTAAAGCCAATATATCGGTGTTGGTCGGTAACTTATATTCTCATAAAAGCGGTTCTGTTAAAGATGCAGGTTATAACATTTTCTATATGGGAATAAATATCGGCGCGTTTTACGCTCCGCAAGCAGCTTCAGGAATTAAAAATTTTATGATAGCTAATTTCGGAAGTACTTTAGCCGAAGGTTACAATGCCGGTTTTGCAGTTGCAGCAATTGGTATGATAGTATCTTTTTTAATTTTTACAGTATTTAAAAAATATTACAAAGATGCCGACTACCAATCTAAAAACGTTACAAACACAGACAAAGATTTGCATCTTTCCAAGGAACAGGAAAGGGAAAGAATTGGAGCACTGCTAACAATTTTTGCAATCGTTATTTTCTTTTGGATGGCTTTCCATCAAAACGGATCAGCTTTAACTTTATTTGCGAGAGATTATACTAGTCATATAGTTGGTAAGATAACATACATTCTATTCGATTTTTTCGGTATTCACGGTATTCTTGCTGTTTTGTTAGGCACAGGTTTCCTTTTCTCTAAAAAGACTTCACCAAAAGCAAAAGCTTATGCGGGTTTTGCAGTTGCTGTAGGAATATCAATTTTAATATATAAGCTGTCTACATTAGGCAATGTAAATGAAATTGCACCGGAACAATTTGCATATTTCAACCCGATGTTCATCGTTCTAATGACACCAATTATTGTTGGGTTTTTCAAATATTTAAATAAAAAAGGGAAAGAGCCGTCATCTCCAGCTAAAATCGGTTTAGGAATGCTCTATACAGCATTAGCTTTCTTTGTAATGGTAATAGCCTCACAAGCATTACCTGCTTCTCATACATTAAATGGAGCATCATCATCTATCACCGTTTCTCCATATTGGCTGATATCCTCATATTTTATTGTAACAATAGGCGAACTGCATTTAAGTCCGATGGGTTTATCATTTGTGTCTAAAGTCGCTCCGCCCAAAATAAAGGGTTTAATGATGGGTCTTTGGTTTGGAGCTACAGCTGTTGGGAATTATCTTTCAGGGTTTGTCGGAAGGTTTTATCAGAATTGGGAACTATGGCAATTTTTCGCACTTTTAGTAACAACTTCACTAATTTCTGCCGGATTAATTTTAATTTTCTTAAAAAGATTAAAACATGCTACCAGATAAAAGCTTCTGATAATATTAAAGGATAGCGGACTCTCGCTATCCTTTAATTTATATTATAAAATTGTTATATATTTTTACTTCAATTGTATAATATTAAATATAATGTATTCTTACGTAAATTGAGTAATTTGGAAATGATGCTATTTTGAAATATTTTAGAGCACCAAAAATTAAATAATGAGGATTAATATGGACAAACCTATTTGTATTTTTGAAGATTCCGGATTCAAAAATTTTCAACCTCTAACCTACACACGACCTATTTACGATTTGCGCTGTGGAATATTTACTCTAAAAGAAAAAATATTAAACTACCTGAAGTCTTCAAATGTTATTCTGTTAACCAGAGAATATTTAGCAGATGACCAGAAAACTAAAAATCCCGGTCAGAATGTTAATAAGTTCCCTGCAGAATTAGACAATTGTATATTTATAAACGGAAGACTTTTAGTAGATAATAATTTAGCCGATAAAATTATAGCTTTAAGGACTAACCAAATGTTGGTTTCTAATAATGAAATAGCAGCGGCTAATCTTGATAAAGCTCAGTTAAATAAAATATCAAATGATTTTAAAGAGATTGAGAATCTTGTAAGCTCAGATGGATTATCAAAAATAGAGATTGATGCTACTTTAGTACACTATGCTTGGGAACTTGTTAACAATAACGGCGACGAGATTAGAAAAGACTTTAATTTCCTTGTACATGATAAAGCAGAAAAACTTAACGGAAAAATTTACAATGGGACAACCTTTGTAAATGAGTCTAAAATTTTCATCGGTGAAAACAGCAAGATAAAACCCGGAGTAATACTGGATGCTGAGGAAGGCCCTATTTATATTGGTAAAGATGTAACTATTTTTCCCAATGTTGTAATTGAAGGACCATGTTATATCGGCGATGGTTCTAAAATAAAAGTGGGAGCTAAAATTTATGAGAATACTAGTATCGGTCCTGTTTGTAAAGTAGGAGGTGAAGTAGAAGAATCGATTATTCATTCATACTCCAATAAACAGCACGATGGATTTCTGGGTCATGCTTATTTAGGATCGTGGGTTAACTTAGGAGCAGATACAAATAACAGCGACTTGAAAAACAATTACGGAAATGTAAAAGTATTTATAAACGATGAGCAGGTTGATACCGGTTCTAAATTTGTCGGACTTACAATGGGAGACCATTCAAAATGCGGAATAAATACTATGTTCAATACGGGTACTGTTGTGGGTGTTTCCTGTAATATTTACGGAGGTAATTTTCCGCCTAAATATATCCCCTCTTTTTCATGGGGCGGCAGCGAAGGTTTTACAACTTACAAATTAGATAAAAGTATGGCAGTTGCTAAAAAGGTAATGGCAAGAAGAGATGTTCAATTTAATGAATCAGATGAAAATATATTTAAAACTGTATTCAAATTAACTCAAGCAGAACGGGCTAAAAGACAAATGCCCGAATAACAATTAGGAGGAAATTATGCGCGTTATTATTCAACCGAATTACGACAAACTTTCAAAGTGGGCGGCAAATTATGTTGCAATGAGAATTAAAAAGTTCAAACCGGCAGCTAAAAAACCTTTCGTTCTTGGTCTACCCACCGGTTCATCTCCAATCGGAATGTACAAAGAACTCGTAAAATTAAATAAGAAAAAAGTTATTTCATTTAAAAATGTAGTAACATTTAATATGGATGAATACGTCGGTATCCCGGAAGACCACCCGGAAAGCTATCATTCGTTTATGTGGAACAATTTCTTTAAGCATATTGATATATTAAAGAAAAATGTAAATATCCTAAACGGTAACGCCAAGGATTTATTCAAAGAATGTGAAAATTACGAAAAGAGAATTGCTAAATACGGCGGTATTCATTTATTCGTTGGCGGAATTGGTCCCGACGGACATATTGCATTTAACGAACCGGGTTCTTCGCTCGGCTCCAGAACCAGGGTTAAAACTTTAACCAAAGATACAATTATTGCAAACTCACGCTTCTTTGATAATGATTTAAGCAAAGTACCGAAAACGGCCCTTACGGTTGGCGTTAAAACCGTTCTCGATTCCCAGCGTGTTATGATTTTGATTTCAGGTCACAACAAAGCGCGGGCATTACACGAAGTTGTAGAGGAAGGAGTAAATCACATGTGGACGGTTAGCGCTTTACAGCTGCATCCTAAAGGTCTTATTGTTTGCGATGATGATTCAACTTACGAATTGAAAGTCGGAACGGTAGAATACTTCAAGGATATTGAGTCTGAAAATTTGGACCCGAATTCACTTTTGTCCTAACAATAATATATCAAAGGAAAATAATTATTTTAATTGAGTATATGAATAACAAGCATTATCATTTGTAATTTAGTATAATGTAAAAGGATATGTGATTTACTTATGTCCTTTTTTCAATGTTTTAAGGACAAGCATTTATACCGTTTAAATCTGTTATTTGCGCCTATTCTAATTATTTTATTTGTATAAAACAATTTTTTTCCTTTCCAAAATTATGTATTTATCCCCTTTCGCTCGAAAGACGGAATATTCGATGTTTTTAAGAACATCAAACTGTCTTATTTTGTTCTATAAAGTGTATTTTTATAGATAATGTATTGCAATGATAGCCGTTTTAACCAATTTCTAAATAAAAATGAAAGGATTAATATTAAAAATAATTGTTATTATTCTTTTTGTATCGGTCAGATCAGAATCGCAGCAAATTTATTTCAAAAAATATGATACGGAAACAGGGTTAATTCAAAATACAATCAGAGCATTAACTCGCGACAGTCTCGGGAGACTCTGGATTGGAACTGCTGAAGGGATAAGCGTTTATGACGGCAAGGAAATGACCAATTACGGTTACAACTCCGGATTAACATACACAGTAATTAACTGTTTCTATCCTTTGAATGACTCATTGATGATGATCGGCGGTAACGATGGCGGGTTAATGATTTTTTATCATCCGGCATTTGATAAAGATACGCTTATTGCATCGTTCAGAGGAAAGAAATTTCTGATTAATGACAGGGTCAATAATATATTAAAAGATTGGGATAATAATTTTTGGTTTTGTACTGATTCCGGGACTACAAGATGGAGTTTTAATTCCGGCAAATTTTCTGTTAATCATTTCGGTGAATCGGAGGGCTTCCCCGGAACTTCGGTAACCGGCAGTGTCGATTATAAAAAAAAACTTTTGTGGTTCGGTACCGAAAAAGGATTGATTAAATGGAACGGTGAAAAATTTATACTTTTCAAAAATTCTTACCTTTCTAATAAAGATGATTTCTACAAACAAATTCTTTGCTCGGATGATGGTAAAGTTTTCATTGGCGCCGTAAATTATTTGTCGGTTTTTCAAAATGGTAAAGTTAAAAATCTTTTTAAAGAATTTAATCTGCCAAAATTAACTTATGCCCCTATATTTGCTCACAACAAGTCTATTTGGATTTCTTCCTCAAAAGGGTTGTGGAAATTTGAGAATAATAAATTTTCCGTTATTGACAGATCAAACGGTCTCAGTGAAGATTATATTACTTCCTTTTTAATAGATAATGAAAATAACCATTGGATCGGAACCATTTATGGATTATATAAGTATTCACAGGATTCCTTTCAGTTAATAAAAGGAAGTGAGAATATACCAACTATTAATTCTTTTGCTTTGTCTGCCGACAGCATCTTGTGGGCAGGTGGAAAAAGTAAGATATTCATTTTAAATAATTATAAGCTGTTTCCGGCACCGATAGATAATCAAATAATGAAAAAAACCTGGATGATAAAATTTATAAATAAGAATTTATGGATAATTGGTTTATCCGGTTTAATACAAAAACAAAACGATAAATTTATTACATACGATACTCCACCGCTGTTAAGCAAATACTCATTTAAAGTTTCCAAAGATAAGGAAGGGAATGCAATTGTTTTAAGTTCCAATGCATCTTTAATTAAAATAGTAAAAGGACGTATTAAAAATTTAATTGATGAAAAAAGTAAATTGTTATTGCGTGGAACTAATCCTACATGTTTACTTAACGATAAGCAGGGAAGAATCTGGATTGGTACTTTTGCATCTGGATTATATTTGGTTCACAATGGAAGAATTAAAAAATTTACAAGAGCCGACGGTCTGCTTGATGAGCAAATACGATGTTTGTACGAAGATGACGATGGCAATATCTGGATTGGTACAAGATACGGCGGCGCTTTCAAATTTAAAGACGATAAAATGAGACAGTATACAATTGATGAAGGGCTGAGCAGCAATTGGGTAAAAAATATTTTACAGGACCGGATTGGTAATTATTGGTTTGGTACTGGAAAAGGAATTACAAGATTTGACGGAAAGATCTGGACACGTTTCGATGAATCGTACGGATTGAAAGCCGGTGAAATTCAATCTTCTGGAATGGATAAAAACGGTATCTTATATTTTGGAACTAACAATGGAATTTATACTTTTAATCCGCAATATCCATTATCATATAATTTACCAAAAGCTTATATAAAAAAGTTCAATTTTATTGATGGTACAAGCGTTACTAAATTTCGTCTAAAAAATTTTTCACCCGGTGATATTTTTATCAATTCTAAAATAAAAAAACCGCAGGGAGATCACATTTATGATTTCACATACGAAAAAAATTCCTTCCTTATCGAGTTTGCCTGCTCTTCATTGGAGAACGAAGAAAAGATTGCGTTCAAATACAAAATGGAAGGCGTAGATAAAAACTGGACAAGCTCCGGTAAACGTAATTATGTGCTTTACCACAACCTTCCCGCAGGCAGATACAACTTTCTTGTTTATGCAATTGACGGCAGAGGGACGAAAAGTAAATTGCCGGCTAAAATAAGCTTTGTAATTCATCCGCCGTTTTGGGAAACTTGGTGGTTCATATCTTCAGCTATCTTACTCTTCACTTTGTTTGTTTCTTTCATATCAATTTTAATTTACCGAAACAAGCTGAAACATTTATTAATGATTGAAAGATTTAGGACAAAAATTTCTGCCGATCTGCATGATGATGTAGGTACAAGTTTATCGAGCATAGCTATTTTGTCAGAAGTAATACGCAAGGAATTAGGTAGCGGGCATGTAAAGTCTACTGAAATATTAAAAGGTATTGAAAACACATCGAGAGAATTAATTGAAAGACTGAGCGACATTGTTTGGACAATAAACCCTGAAAACGATACACTCGAAGATGCCTTGGAAAGATTTAAAAACTATGCTGTTCAACTTTTAAATTCAGAAAATATCCAGCTGAAAATAATAATGCCCGAAAATACTGCCGGGGTAAATTTAACAATCGGAGTAAGAAGGAATCTTTTACTGATATTTAAAGAAGCAGTAACTAATGCGGCAAAACATTCCAATGCTAATAATATCGACATAAGAATAATGTTCGACAGAAATAAAAAATTATTAATATTCAAAATGACAGACGACGGTAAGGGCTTTGATATGAATGAAAAAGTAAAAGGAAACGGTTTAAATAATATGTACAGAAGAGCGGAAGAAATAAACGGTAAAATAACAATTAAATCATCACCCGGAAATGGAATGTCAATTTTATTGCAATTACCGGTAAAGTAAATCACATATTTATGTGATTGATTCTTATTTTTTTTAGAACTATTATAATTAATACCGTAATTGATTCAATCAACTATGAAAAATATTATTGAAGTTGCCATAATTGAAGATGATCTCTCAATTGGTACAGGTTTAATGACATATTTAAATTCATCGGAAGGATTTAAATGTACGGGGTTCTATCCATCATGTATTCAGGCAATTGAAAAAATTGCTTCTGATTTACCGGATATAATATTAATGGACATCTCTATGCCCGAGATAAACGGAATTGAATGTACAAAAACATTAAAATGTTTATTTGCCGATTTAACAATTATTATTCTTACTGTATTCGACGACGATAAAAAAGTATTTGATTCACTGAAAGCAGGCGCTTCCGGCTATATTCTTAAACAAACTCCTCTGGAGAATATTTTAAATCATATTAAAGAAGCTTACGAAGGTGGTGCACCGTTGACCCCAAGTATTGCAAGAAAAGTACTTAATTACTTTAACGAAAGTAACAAGAGAATTATAAATTACGATTTAAGCAGACGGGAAAAAGAAATATTAAATGAATTAGTTACAGGTTCAACATATAATAAAATATCCGAAACCCTTTTTATCAGTATAGATACTGTTCGGACTCATATAAAAAACATCTATTCCAAACTCCACGTTAACTCAAAAGCCGAAGCAGTTGCCAAAGCTTTGAAGAATAAAATTATATAAAATTTGTTTCAGAAATTCATTTCTAAAATTCACATGTTCATGTGATTGACTCAAAACTTATATTCAGTTAAATTGGACTCAGTGTGCGATTATAATAAAATTAGGTGAACTATGATAAGTTATAAATTCCTTGTCATAAATAACATGGATAATAGAAAGGTAATATCACATTTATTAAATAGGTATATTTTTAATATTTTAGTATTAAATATATTTTTATTAACTTTTTGTTTTGAAATTGTAAATGCTCAGAGTAATAATTCCGGTAAAATCTTTCCTTGTAAATTATTAACTCCCGAACAAGTCAATACAGTATTACCTGATAATGACAGCGGATATGTAGCACATTCAGGCGGTTCTCTAATTAGAGGCGTGGATTCGTACCAATGTACTTATTCTAATGATAAATGGGAAATGTTTAGTGTATATGTAACCGTTGCTCCCAGCAAAAAACTATTCTCAAAGATTAAACCGGATGTTTCAACTCTTAAGCTGATTTATAAATATTTCCGAAAAATAAAAGTAGGCGATCAGGGTTGGGTTTATGGAAATTCCGAGGGTATGGAAGTAAAATTTCTTAAAGGCTATAAAGTCATTCATTTAAAATTGCTCTCTTCCAATGCTAATAAAAAAGTAGATGAACTTATTAATATAGCTTCAATTATTGCAAAAAAGTTCTAATAATATTTAACATTCAAAAAGTTTGATTTATAAATAGAAGAGGAGTCAATATCATGAAAGCAATATTTACACCTGCCGTAAGTATATTTTTAATTATAACCAGCTTAACTTTTGCGCAAATTCCACCTGACTTGACTTTGATAGCTCATTATAAACTTGATGGAACACCCGATGATGCAACAGGAAATAATGCACCAATGCAACTTACAAATACTCCTTATCAAGATGGCGGAATATATTGCAATGGTATTTATACTGGTAATGACCCTGTAAACGGTTCCGATGCAACTACACCGATAATTAACGGTTTCCGGTTCAAAAAATTTGCAATACAAGCAAAATTTAAAGTAAGTGTTACACAAAAAAATCCTGTTATCGTTGGGGGAACCGGTTTCCGTTGGATGGAAATTTATCTACTCGAAGATTCAACTTTGAGAACTTTCGCTAATAATGGAAGTATTTATTTTCAATCGTCTATGACTTATTCACTAGATACATTTCATACAATCACAATGGTCTATGACTCAGTTGCACAATTAGGGAAATGGTATATAGACAATATGTTGATTGATAGTACATCTTTTATAATTGATGCAGGTAATGATAAGAATGTTAGTGTTACAGATTTTGGATCAGGAGATGAATTAAATGGAGTATTTGATGATTTAAAAATATATTCTTTACCCCAAACCACTGATGTAAATGATAATTCAGAATCAAGTCCTCTACCATTTAAATTAGAGCAGAATTATCCTAATCCGTTTAATCCAAGTACTAATATTAAATATTCCATTCCGCAAGAAGGAAATGTACAAGTAAAAATATATGGACTTCTTGGTAATGAAATAATGACTTTAGTAAACGGATATCAAAAGCCGGGAAATTATGAAATTTCATTTGACGGTTCAAATCTAACAAGCGGAATTTATTTCTATCAAATAAAAGCAGGCAGTTTTACCGAAACGAAAAAAATGGTTTTGATAAGGTAAGAATGAGTTTCATGATGATAAATAGTAAAGAAGAAACTATTAGAACGAATTAAACCATTATAATTTGATTGTCGGCCAAAAAACCAGGGTCTAAGTTTGTAAGAGTTATTTTTTGTTGAAATAAGAAGAACAAATTGGAATAATAATGAATAAAACGAAAATTTTTTTGTTGCTTATTTATTTTGCATCTATAGTATCTGCACAGAATTGGAATGCTATACTGAATGTTATTCCTTATCCCTCCCCTTATATAAGCGATTGGGAAACAAACCCCTCGTCTCTTGGTTCATTAACGTTATTTAATAATACAAATGAAATTACAGATATAATAATTACTTCTACGGTTACTCATCATAATTACGGTGTTGTAGCGACAAGTATTACAACAACAATTCCAATATCTTCCGCCCCATCTACTTTAATAAACAGCACACTGTTTTTTAACTCGTCAAATTCCCAATTTCCACAACAGGATTTGAAAGATAAAGTAATTAGGACAGGGCGTTTACCGGAAGGTACTTATACGGTTTGTTTTGTTATTAGAAATAGTGATAATCAAGTTCTTGTAAGTAATGTTTGTGCCGATTTCACTATAGTTTATCCTGAACCACCGCATCTCATTTATCCATTGAATGGTGATTCGCTTAATGCCGATAATGAATATCCGACGTTTCAATGGACACCTGTAATCGTTCAACCCGATTATCAATTAACCTATACACTTAAAATTGTTGAAGTTCTCCAAGGACAAACACCTGCCCAGGCACTCAGTGCAAACTATCCGCAGTATATCAATAATCAAATTAATATCACAAGCTTTACATATCCAATTGATGCTCTGAAATTAGAGAATGGAAAAACTTACGCATGGCAAACACAAGCATTAGATCAGTTCGGAATACCACCTGCGCAAAACCAGGGAAAGAGTGAAATATTTACTTTTACTAAGAAGAAGTTTATAATATTTCCGATATTTATAATTAATAATCCTTTACTTCAATCACCGGCAAACAATAGCCAGGTTGCTTCGAATAAGCCAACGTTTAAATGGAGTTACACTCCCGCACAGGGTAAAAACTATAAGTTTGAAATAAAGATTTGTAAAATGAATAGTGGTCAATCTAATGCAGATGCGATTAATAATCCACCTTTATATTCAACTTTCCTCGGTTCAAATCAAACTTCGTTTACGCCTCCGGTATATCTAAATTTTTCTCAGAATGCCGGATATGTCTGGAGAGTTGATGTAATAAATACAACTGATAATACAATCTTAAAATCGAGTAATGTGTGGAAGCTTACATACTCTAAAGGCATTGTAATAAATCCCGTGCTTACATTGCCTGCCTGGAGTTTTTTAAGCGGGCAGCTCCGTTATAAATATGCTTATAAGTACGACACCGAAAGCTGGTCATTAGCTAACCGGACTGTAAAATTAGTTATCAAATATATTATGAAATATACCAGCAATAGCGGAACTGGTAATTATGGATCAACAGAAGCACCAAAGGGCGAATTGTTATTAAAAGATTCCGATATTCCCGGTCATCCTTCAGATAATAATCAGACACTTGCAGTTACTACAACCGACGCAAACGGAAACTTTAGCTTTAATTTTATCAATCCCGATAGTATGGGACATATTAAAGCGAATTATCACATTGGTACTTCAGCTGAATTCGGATATGATTACACGGGAGATATATATCGAGTGGCAAGAGTAATTGTAGAAGATGAATATTTTACAAGCCCCGATGATGACATAATGATACAGCCATACGAAACAAAAAACATCGGTTCAGTTACAAGTCTTATTAGAAGTTACGCATTCGAAGTAACAATAAAACCAATGAAAGTAATAGAGCAGCAATTTACTTTACAGCCGTTAGACCAGATGGATGTTTATTTATTAAGGAAAAAAAGACCCTATGGACTGCCTAATACGGAAGGGAGCCCAAAGCCATCTGTTGCAAGTCCTTTTCCCGGCTATGAAGTGGTTGCAATGGGAACAACCGAAGGTGAACCCCATAAGGGGAAGATAATTTTTACAAGATTAATTTTAAACATTGCACAAGGTGATAATTACTATCTTTACGCAAGAAGCAGTAAAAATGCGCCTCACAACTATATTTTGTTTGGACAAAATTTCTATTTCAGCGATTGGCATCGCGACGATGGATATCACTATGGGGGCCCTGACAAATCCGGGAACACTTATTATTCTAAAGATACAGATGGAATTTATCTCTATCAGGATAATGCTATATATAATTCACAATATATCCAACCGATAGTGCACAAAGATTTTTACGCCTTTCCATTACTTCCCGAAATTTCCGGGTCGGTTGTTAGAAGCGATGAACCGGGTACCAAAATAAAGGGTGCTTCCGTATTACTATTAAAAGTTAATAAAAAGCAGTTTTTTGGTAAGTTATATGAATTTGATACAATTGAAAAAGCAATTTTTACCGATGCAACAGGGAAATTTTATTTCGGCGGACTTCACGTCGAATATAGCATTAATCCTTACGTAATTAACGGGCCTGTAAGACAGCTTTGGGGTTATGCCGACGGGTTCGATAAAAAGGTTCTTGATGTTGATGGCAGCGCTCAGAATAACGCTCTTTCTTTGGGAGAGCGCAAATCAAATCAACTGCTTGCTCTTAATCCCGGTTCAATTGTTTCAGGTAATATTGTAGATGAATACGGAAACGGAATTTCGGCACGGATAAAAATAGGAGATGCACCGCAGAAAACAGTTTCTCCCACCGGCTACTACTATGATAGCAAAAATCACAAGTTAGTTATAGCTCCGGCGCATTTTGAATTTCCGGCTGCAAGACTGAAACACCAATCGCTAGTTGTTACACCGCTTTACAATGCTTCTCAGTATATCATCGACACGACTTATGTGGATATCACCCAACCGAATCAGAATCTCGGTAATATAATTGTTTATGAGAAAAAGCATAGGTTGAAATTTATTGTTAAAGAAGCACAGCCATGGACTCCTACATTAGAACATCCTTTTCTACCTATTTATCAGTGGCCTCCATTACCGGGCGCAAAAATTAAAATAACTATACTGGGCGGCTATTCAGAAAAAACGACCGATCAATACGGGGAAGCATCATTTAAATTCAGCAATGATTCAAAAAACTTCAAAGTAATAGTTGAAGGTCCGGCAGGCAAATATTATGTTAAAAAAGCCGGAATGGTTCAGAACAAACCTTCAAAATACGACGTCACTTATGTTATTGCGCTTGATAAAGCAACTTACATTAGCGGCTCTGTTTTCGTTGCAGGCAATCAGCCAGTTGAAAATGCCGATGTGTGGATAGATTTCGGCAACCCCGATTTGAACATTTTTGTAAAGACCAATGAGAATGGCAAATATATCCTACCCAATGTGCCTATCGGACAAGATATAATAGTTTATGCATCCAAACATTCCAATACAGAAACAATAATTGGCGACAGTGCTGCAGTTAATACGGCAGAAACCGGTAAAACCGGGGTTAATCTTTATTTAACAATTTATAATGGAATGGATATTACCCAACTGTTCGGCTTTCCTGTTCTGCTCACAAACTTAACAGAAGAAGGAAACGGTCAGGTTAGAATAACAGGTTTAATTAATAAATTTAAAAAGAACAACATATTCGATTTATCTGAGTCTCAAAACAGCAAGCTGAGTTTTAAAAATGTTCTTATCAAACCGGGAAACAAAAAAAACAGTAAGGGTGTGCCTTATGCAGCCCTTGCATCACCGCCATTAATATTTAGCAATCCATCTTTATCGCTGAATATGTTCAGTAAATTCAATGCCGATTTTGGAGATACGCAGAATGGCATTCAATTAATTAATCCGGGTAACGATGTGGGTTTACTGAAAGGAAAACTTTTTGTACGGGCTTCGTCATTCGATACCAAAGGAAGCTTGAGCAACTACAACGGACTTTATCTCGCTAACCCTAATGTGCAAAACAATACGGAGAAAATGTTAGTTCCTGCAATTACAGCTGATGGCTCCGCGCCTCTTAATATTCCAGACGGTTTTAATGTAACAAACAGCAGCGGCGATGGATTAACATTAAAAATAAATAATTTTAATGCAGAGACTGATCCGCATAACTCATTTTTTAATCAGGATACCGTCCGGCTTAGAACCACGCTTCATACAAACATTGCACACGCAAACCCTTCGGATTTAAAATTAGCAATAGGAGATGTAACATTTCATCAGAAATCAATTGAGCCGGTAATTGGCAAAAAAGAATTTTCATTTAAACTTGATAATTGGACTTTGGATGCATCCGAATGGAATTTCTACAAAGGCAATATTAGAATTACGAAAGGGACACTTAATTCAGGATTGAATATTCCGGTTAAATCGCTTGATGTAACACCTACTTCGCTCGCTTTCGGCGATTTTAATTTATCATCGATTGCCGTGTCTAAAATTGTTCCTTTTACTATTACGGGAAAGTTCTACTTTAATCATGATGATGCAAATGATTACTGGTATTTATCGGTTTCAAAGAAAAATTTAAACGACCCTTACGCAGCGTATGCAAAGGGACTTCCGGGTATGGCAAACAACGATCTTTTGAAAATATCGAGTTTCGTATTAAACAGTAAAGAAAGTTTTTTCTCACTCACACCCGAAAACCAGACGCTTAAAATTTATAAAGTTGGAATACTGAATCTTAATGCTTCAAATCCGCTATTAGCTTACAATGATTACCTTTATGTTCAGGGACTCGGTTTCAATATACCGAATGCCACACAAAGCACTGCTTTCGATTATTACAAAGGTAAGGATGGTAAAATTGCATTTAAGTTAAGAGGAATTAACTTAAGCGCTAATGCCGGCAACGGAGTATACATAAAATTCGGGGCGACCCCGGAACAGCAAAATTCACAAGTTTTAGATGAGTCGGGTTTCCGCTCGCTAGGCGTAATTGGTGAAGATGGAAAATTCGAAAAAGTCAGTTGGTTATATCACACAGTCGATTCCACTTCAATTCTTGTTGAAACACCTACGACACCGTTTACAACAAGAAATACATATCAAAAAATGATAATCGGTTCGGCGAACAGCACTTATTTAAGCAACCTAACCGGGGGAATGATCGTAAGCAATAATAAATGGAACAATTTCCATTTCGAAGGCGATCTGACCGGGACAAAGGGAATTACCGATAAACATAAAAGATTATCTTTTACTGTTTACGGAAAGATACTTGCAGACAATCAGCAAATAAGTGTTAAAAACGTTCCAACACCGTTCGGTAAAATGAAATGGATGTATCAATTTAAAAATAGCCGTTTAATCGGTACGTTCAATATTGATAAGAAATTTGGAGGAGTGAAAATAAACGGCACTGCAGAGATACTGATTGATAATATAGGGTGGTACTTTCTGGGCACAGCAAAAATGAAGGTTCCGGGAATTCCTGCCGGTAACGCAGCAATGATCTTCGGGGATTACCCTTCCATGCCGCAACCGGTTAGAACAATATTTGCCGCTGCTTCTTACAATAAAAATTTGCCTTCTTCATTTCAACATAATATAAGCGGGTTCTTATTCTCAGGTAAAATTGCAATTCCTGTAATTATTCCGAACATAGATATAAATCTTGGAATAGTTGCTTTAGAGTTTGGAGTAGATGCGGGAGGTGATGTGAGAATATACAAAGGTTTTGATGAAGAAGGAGGCAGTACCTATGGAATCGGTGCAATCGCATTTATACATGCTTATCTTACGATGAGTGCTATAACTTGTACTACCCTTTCCGCTGATGCTACTTTAGAAGCAGGCATGGAAGGTAATTATCAGACCGGTTCGCGTACATTCAATCTTAACGGCTGTGCAAGCCTTAGCATAGCCGGTCATATCATTCAGTCGACTCCCCCATTTTGTTCTCCGGTACTCTTAGATATCGGTCATACTTTTGCTTTTTCAGCCAAATTTCATATAGACAGTGACGGCAATGCAAATCTCAAGTTTCAAAAAGGTACTTGCAGCGGAAATTAAGGAGTTAATAAAATGAGAAAAACATTTTTTGCGTTTGTTTATTTTTTGTTTCTTTTAGTTTTATCAGGTTTTACTTTTGCACAAAGTGTAAATTCTGTATATTCAATTCCGGGTAACAACGGAATATTCATAAACTTCTCTAACCGCATTAATATTTCTTCTTCTGCCCTCAAATCTAATTTCCGGATAATAAGAATTGATAAACCGGGTAAAGAATCAAAAATAGCTGAAATATCTACGGTTACAAGCAAAGATGAGTTCGTTAAAAATCTTCAAAAAGATAAAAACATATTAAAAGACTTTCCTATTCCCGGTGAACGGGGAATAAATTACATCTGGGAAAAATTGAGAAAAACCGGTACTATCGATTCTGTAGCTTTTTGGGGTGCATTTCCTATAGTTAAAATTGCCCTGGGTTTGATGTTCTTTGATTCGACTGCTATAATGAATGAAGAATATCGATATAAGATTTCAGGCAGTGACTTTGGTTCGAAACCGTTTACTATTGTAACAAATCCTACTAAATTCCCGGGTAGTGTGAAATTTGGAAGATTAATAAAATCCAACCATCCTTCCGATAAAAAGCAGGTCTTTATAGTGTGGAAAATAAACAGCGGTAATAAACCTTCGAACTTTCAAGTTTTACGGCGGGATAATGGAAAAGGTGATTATAATATTGTAAATACAATTAAAGGATTTAACAGCAATAATAACACGACTTCGCTGATAGTTCGGGACACCACTGTGTTACCGTATAATTTTTACAATTACTTTATTGTACCCGAAAATTTATATGGTAATAAAGGTGTGGCTTCCGATACAATTTTTACAGGTACTTACAATTTTAATACCGTTGCAATTCCTTTTAACATAACGGCAGTTAGTTCCGACTCGCTCGGGGGAATATTACTTTCATGGATTCTGCCTCAGCCGGGTCTTGTTGTTAGTGTAAAAATATATAAAAGTGATAATTATGATTCAAACTATGTGCAGCTTTCGGAAGTATCCCCGATAAAAACCGATTATCTCGATTTAATGGTAAAGCCCATGGAAACCTACTACTATTACTTTCAAATAACCGGAACATTAGGAGAGACTTCAATGAAATCGGCAAGAGTTCCTGCAATATATATGTCTAAAGAGAAGCCTATACCGTCTGTAAATATTACGGCAGAAGGACTTCGGAACGGTGTTAAACTTACATGGGAAAATTCTGAGGAGTATATTGAAGGATTCAGAGTTTACAGAAGTACCGGTTACAGAGATTCGCTTAAGCTCATCTCGGATCTTCTTACCGAACAAAAACCGGTAAACTCATTCGTGGATTCGAGTAAAGAACTATCGGGTAAATTAACTTATTATTATGCGGTCAAATCATTCAGCACAAGTCACGTTTCAAGTGATTTTTCCGATACCGTTTCCGTCAGACCATTAATACCGACTAAGCCGCCTGCTGCTACCGGTTTAACAGGATACATTGAAAATAATATCACCAACATTTCGTGGGATGATGTTCATCAAAATGATAATTCGGTTTTGGGCTACCTTGTGCTGAGGCGGGAATTAGATAAAAACATGAAAGCTATCTCAGATTATAAATCCATTACCGACTCAATTCTTTCATATAATCACAATGAATATAAAGATACAACAATCGAGCAAGGTAGCTATTACGAATATGCAGTTGTTGCCCTTGATATGTTCGGCGGACAAAGTGATGTCAGTAATTCATACTTAATAGATTTTCCTTTCCCAAAACCATCACCCCCTGGAGGATTGAGATTACTTCCGTTACCAGGCGGTGTAAAGCTTATATGGGATAGAATTTACAAAGACAACATTGTTGAATATAAAATTTACCGTCAACAATTGGGTAAAAAATCTAAATATATTATTTCCGTAAAATCCGTTAAGAAGCTTTTTATTACAGACAAGCATTTAAGTAAAAACAAGATATATTTTTATTTTGTTACATCTGTAAACAAACACGGCATAGAAAGCAGTTTCAGTCAACCGGTTTCAATAAAATTTTGAGATTAAAAATGAGAAAATATTTTATTTTCTTTTTACTTATAGTATTTCTTGCTTTGGCTATACCGTTGCAAGCGCAAATAAATGTATCTAAAAATGATAGTTCTCATTCAGGGGTAACTATATCAGGAGAGTTAGGTGCTTATGGTGAATTATATAGTATTTCCGGACAGGAAAAAAGAAGGCCGTCATCAACAGGTAGAATATTCTTCAGACCGGTTTTAAATTTGTTTGGGTTACTTCAAATTCCTTTCGATTTTCTTATATCTACGGAAGGTTCTTCTGCCAGACAGAGTATCAATCAATTCGGATTGAACCCCAAATGGGGCTGGGGTTCGGCACATATCGGGGATTTTAATGAAGACTACTCACAGCTAATTTTGAATGGAATTAAAATACGCGGCGGCGGGGTAAATCTAACACCCGGAATTTTTAGATTATCTGCCGCAGCAGGATTTACACAGCGAAGTGTACCTGGTGGAGCGCAAGACGGCAGTTTCAAACGGTTCTTATTTGCTGCTAAATTAGGTATTGGAAAAGAGAACAATTCTTTTTTCGATTTGATATTTCTTAAAGCTAAAGATGATATAAATTCATTAGAACAGGGAATAAAATCAATTACGCTTTTTAATCCCAACGGGAATGATGTTCTTATCATTGGTAATCTTTATACTATAAGGTGGTCAACGTCAAGTTTAGGCGGAGATTTGAAAATTGAATTGTCTAGAGACAACGGTAAAACATTTGAAACAATTGAAACAAATGCCCCGAATATCGGTTTTTATAATTGGACGGTAAACGGGCCGGCAACTTTCCAAGCATTATTGAGAATTACCAGCAATGCCGATTCAACCATAAAAGATATTAGTGATTTTACATTTACGATCGGTACGGGAGCAGAACCGAAAACCGGGAACTATTCTAAAAATAAATTGATAAATCCTAATGCCGTTACCCCGCAAGAAAATTTAGTTGTAGGAACAAAAGGCAGAATCAATTTCTATAAGAACAAGTTAACACTAACATTTGAAGGCGGTGTAAGTGCGTATACAAGGGATTTAAGAGCAAAAGCATTAAACTTAGATTCCATATCAGTGCCCTCGATTGCCACAAATATATTTTTGCCGAGGACAAGTTCAAACTTCGATTATGCGGTTATCTCGCACTTGAAATTGAACTTTACTTCCTTTAATGCCCAAATTGGTTATAAGCGAATTGGACCGGGTTATAATTCACTTGGACTTGGTTATCTTCAAAATGATAAAAGTGAACTATCTATTATGACTGGTTTCAGGGTACAAAAATTTTCCGTTTCACTCAGTTATATAAACCAAACGGATAACCTTTTAAAACAAAAACTATTTACAACTTCCCGCAATATTTATACAGCTTCAATTAATGGTGCTGTTACTAAGTTCTGGACTTTAGGAATTTTTACAAACATTTTGAACATGGGAAATGATTCAAATAATGATACTAGTAGAATAGATTTCGGCAACACTGTAATTGGTACTTCACAGAACTTTATTATAGGCCAAAAATCATTCCTCAGAACAATAACTTTTAACTATACTAATCAGTCATCAGTAAATAATTCTTTACTTATTAAAAACAATAACAATTCTATAAGTACCATTAATTTGGGACTAAATTTCATTTTATCATCAAAAATTAACGCCGCTCTGAACGGAGGATTAATCCACTCCGAAATGCTTGATACAATATCTACAAATACACAAAATTATGCGCTATCTTTTAATTACAGATCTCCGCAAAACCATATCAGCGCAGGACTAAACCTTTCAGCTTCTATTTTAGAAGCCCATTCGGCAATCAGATCATCAGTAAATACAAAATACAGTCCAACTAAATCGGAAGATTTTGTATTAACTATTTCCTATTTAAACTCTAACGGATCAGCTTTTTCGAGTAGTAGTTTCAGCGAATTTATAACTTCCCTCTCTTATACACACCATTTTTGATTAAGACAAATAATTATTTCCAATTTAAACTTCCTGAAGCACCAAAATTTGATTTTAATTAAAACATCTAAAATTAATTTTAGGAATAGTCATAAACCTTTCTATTTGTTAAATTTAATTCATGTATAATAACTATTTTTACTTAAAAAGATCCGCAAAAGAATTAAACAGCCTTTTACATAATAGCGTTGTTCTGGATATTTATACTCAGGAGAAAAACAAACTAAATCTTCATATACCTTCCGGTGAATACCCCTATAGATATTTAATTATTTCTGCCAACCCGCAGTCGGCATATTTACTTTTGAAACGGGAGCACCATAAAGCTAGGAAAAACACCATCAACTTCCTAAACAACTTATTACCGGCTAAACTTTTGGGATTTGAAATTGCCGCGCGTGACAGAATAATTAAAATAACCTTTGAAAAATTCTTATTAATATTTACTGTACGCGGACCGAAAACCAATATCTTGTTTAAATTTGATTCGGATAAAATTCAATCTTTCAAAAAAATAAGCAATCCGGATGAGTTAATAACCGAATTTGCTCAACTTGATTTTATTAATCCGTCGGAACCATATAAACTTGAAAAAACTTTTGATGATGATTGCGAATTAAAAGACATTCGAAAAACTTATCCGAATATTTCCAAAGATATTTATGAGAACGCGAAAATATTACTATTAACCCGACAAAATTCATCATTGACAGATGCTTTTGAAAATACATTTGATAAAATTCTAAACGGTTCAATAACAATTGGATTTGATGAAAACAAAAAAAAGGTCAAACTAATTCCAAGTGTATTCCCGGATGCTCAAAATTTGATTTATAATTCAACTGCCAAAAGTTTCAATGAAGCATTGCAAAATTATTTATCTTTGCATTTCAGACTATTTAATAAAATTGAACTGAAAAAAGAAATTGAAAAATTCCTGTCAAAGGATTTGGAAAGAATTGCTTCTAAATTAAATAACTTGAAAAACAGAATAGAAAGCGGATCAAAAGAAACGGAATATAATAAAATAGGAGGATTGCTTTTATCGAACAGAGCCGTGCTGCACAAAGGGATGGAGCAAGTTTCTTTAACGGATTATACGTCGGGAAATACTCTTAAAATAAAACTCGACCCTAAAAAATCTGTTCAAAGTAATATTGATAAGTACTTTGAGAAATCCCGTGATGAAAGAATTAACTATCGTAAATCGATTGAACTATTTGATAATACACAAAAAAGATACGATTATTTATTGTCCGTATCTAATAAATTAAAAAGCTTAGATGATATTGATGAATTAAAAAAAATCAAAAAAGAATTAAAAATTACAGCTTCAGCCAAAATGCAAAATGATGAGAACAAACATAGATTCAGACATTTTTTATTAGACGGTAAATATCATGTTTTTGTGGGCAGAGACAGTAAAGAGAATGATTATTTATCAATTAAATTTGCTAAACAAAATGACTACTGGTTTCACGCCAGAGGTCTTCCCGGATCGCACGTTATTTTAAGGTTAGATAATCCTAAAGAACCGGCGCCGAAAAATATTTTGAAGAATGCCGCTTCAATTGCCGCTTTTTTTAGTAAAGGTAAAACCGCCGGACTAACTCCGGTTTCGTACACCTTTGCAAAATTTGTACATAAGAAAAAGGGAATGGAACCCGGCAAAGTACTTATCTCAAAGGAAAAAGTTTTATTGGTAAAGCCGGAAATACCCAAAAATTGCGAGCAATTGTATGAATAATGAATTAGCTAATAAAGCTAAAGTTTTGTTTGCTCAAGGTGATGTTGAAATTTCCAGAGCAGAAAAATTTATAAAAGATAATTTTGACGGGAAAGTTAGGACATGCTCCCGCCGTGCTGCCGGATTTTATATTGACGGATTGCTGAACATAAAACCCGGCAAATCATATGGCAAAAGTTTTATGACTCATCTTAAAGCGCTTAGTTTAGACAATTCTATTCCCGGTGATATTAAAAAATCAGCGGAGATTTTAATTGAAAGAATTTCTGTTAGAAAAATCAGCGGAATTACTGCTCTTGAAAATGCAAAAAATATTATAAATTACTGCAAAGAAGAATTTAAGATTTTTTCGGAGGATAAATAATCTAAGGTTCGCAGTTGATTTACAAAAGTATTAAATTTCAGTATAAATAAGGATTAACTTGGCTATTAGAAATTTTCAAAATATTGAATAGAATGTCAAAGATCAGAATAATAATATTACTGCTGGTTGCAGCCGCTATGGGAATAATCTACAATCTATTTTCCGTTAACGGAATTGACTTCTTCCCTTCCCGCGCCGGTGTTTTATCAGAGCAATATAGAACTGAAAATAAGCAAGATTCGGGAAAATGGTCTTATAATCCCGACAAAATTGCGTGGCATCCCGTTCGCACCGATCAAGCTTATTATGTCTATGAGCATAATTTAGCTAAGTTTATCGATCCGAGAGATGAATGGGATTTTAAAGATATGCATATTAAAAAGGCTATCAATATTCCGTTGTATAAATTTTCAATGATTAAAAATATTGTTTTATCAAGTTTGAAGAAAAAAGATTTGATAATTGTTTATTGTGAAGATAATACATGCGACGACGGAAAAAGTTTATGCGACAGCTTAGTAAAGTATAAATTCAAGAATGTTTTTCTATACAAAGGCGGCTTGGACGAATGGACTTTTGCCGATTATCCCGTTGAACGAACAAATAAATAGACTTTATGAAAACCTTATTACAAAATAAAAATGTTATTACAATTTCAAGAATTCTTTTTGCTGCGGTATTTTTATTTTCGGCAGTTCTTAAAATATATGATCCCGTTTCATTCTTAAAAACTGTGAACAATTATAACTTGCTCCCCTTAACTTATATAAATTTGTTTGTAATAATTATTCCGTGGATAGAATTTGTATCAGGTTTATTACTCCTGTTCAATTTTTATCCTAAAGAAAATTCAGCAATACTTTTAAGTTTACTCTTCCTTTTTACAGTTGCCGTCCTCACTGCAATTTCGAGAGGAATTGATATAGATTGCGGCTGTTTTGGTAACTTTTTTCTGCAGGGAACTAATTGGCTGAAAATATTTGAAAACGTGATTCTGTTTTTAATCGGATACCATACCTTTCACAATGCTCCTGTTTTTGTTAAGAATAAAACGAAAAATAATCGATGATAATTGATAAAGATTCCGTTAAAAAAATACTTGTAATAAAATTAAGAGGAATCGGAGATGTAGTTTTATCCACTATTGTTTTAGATAGTCTAAAAGCTAATTTCCCAGGCGCAAAGATTGATTTTTTAACTGAAAAAGCAAGTTTCCCGGTTATAAAGGGTCTTCCGCAAATTAGTGAAGTTATTGAGTTTAACCGGAAAAGCACTATTGAAAGATTAAAATTATTTCCCAAAATACGAGCAAATAAATATAATTTGGTATTGGATTTATTTTCCAATCCAGCCACGGCACAATTAACGTTTTTAAGCGGAGCACGTTACCGTGCAGGCTTCCCGTATCGCGGTAGAAAGTATGCATATAACCTTTTCGGTCCATCCGAAAGAGGAAAATTTCATGCCGGATTGCTTCATCTTGAGGTATTAAACAGAATCGGACTGAAAATTTCTACACAGAACCTATATTTTAATTTAGATAAATTCGCTTATCTCTTTGCAGATAAATATGTTAATACAATTAGTCTAAAGAATAGCTTAGTAGTTGGACTAATTCCATCGGGCGGATGGAGCTCAAAACGCTGTGAACCTAACAAATTTTCCGAAATCGGTGATGAAATTGCTGAGAAATTCGGTGCTGAAATAATGATTTTGTGGGGACCGGGTGATTTAGATGACGCTGAGAAAATTAAAGCCTTTATGAAACATGAATCATTCCTTGCTCCTAAAACTACCCTTAGAGAAATGGGAGCATTGATTTCAAAATGTGCTTTTGTAATTGCAAACGACAGCGGTCCTATGCATATTGCAGCAGCCCTAAATATTCCCGTTCTTAGTTTACACGGACCAACAGACCCAAAACTTCAAGGCCCGCTTGGAGATATGCATGAATGGATACGTTTGGAAGAATTGGACTGCATCGGCTGTAATTTATTGGAATGCCCTAAAAACCATGAATGCTTTACAGAATTACCCGTTAATGATGTAATTAAGAAAGTGCAGATTCTTATCGAGAAAAATCATATTATTATTTCATGAAAAATATTGAACTTTTTCTCAGGAAAATATTGCTTAGAATTATTCTATTATTACACTCAAATAGAAAAAATCAATCCTTACCTAAATTTGACGGCAAAACCAAAATCCTATTTATCCGGTTAAACAGGATTGGTGATGCACTTATAACCACTCCCCTAATTTCCGAAGTGAAAAATCGGCTTAATCCTGATATTTATATTCTTTCAGATAAGAAAAACAAATTTATATTTCACTCAATAATTGAACGTAATAAAGTTGTAACATTCCGTAAGGGATTACCGGGATTTCTAAATACGTTAAAGTGGATAAATAAAATGAACTTTGACGTAATTGTTGATACGCATGATGATGTATCAACAACAGTTACATTTTTAACGGCGTTAAGTCATGCTCCCCGTAAATTTGCTTTAGATAAAAAAAACAGAACGGTATACACAGATACAATAGAAAAACCGGATTCGTCAAAAGTTCATATTGTAGAAAGAGTAGTTAAAATTTCGGAATTATTCGGGATTAAAATTAAGTATGACAATATAAATATTATTTACAAACCGGCTTCGGAATCAATAGAAATTGCAGATAATTTTATCAAAGATAATTTCCCAACTAAACATTATCTTTTAGGAATAAATATTTCCGCCGGCAGCGAAGCAAGATTTTGGGGAATTGAGCGGTTTCGGAAATTATTAAACGTGTTATCAAATTATAAGAATTTAGATATTGTCGTGCTCCGGTCGCCTAAAGATGAAAATCTTGCGGAAAAGATTACCAATGGGAAATTTATTATTTTTAATGACCATAGTTTCGATGAATTAGCGGCGATGATTTCAAAATTGGATATGCTTTTTACACCGGATACTTCTGCAGTTCATCTTGCTTCAGCTTTTAAAGTACCGGTATTCGGGTTGTATGTTCATTATAATACTAAAGATATGATTTGGACGCCTTATAAATCAAAATTTAAGGCAATAATAACGGAAGAACCGACTTTAGAAAATTTAAGTTATAATAAAGTAGTTAAAGATTTTATACCATTTTTAGAAGAAAACTTATATGAAAAACGAAATCCTCGATTGTAAAAGATTTACCGGGTACAAGCCATGCTTCCCGGGTCATAATTGCCTGACCGACGGCTGTAAAGATCCGCTTCCGTTCGGAAGCAAAATTCTAATTATCAACTTAGATGCTATGGGCGATGTTTTAATGACCACCGCTCAACTTCCTACTTTAAAAAAGCAATACCCTGAGTCCACTATTTATTGGGTTACTTTAAAAATTGCCGCTCCCCTTTTAGATAATAACCCTTACATAGATAAGGTATTTGTTTATAACGCTGAGTCTATTTCTATTCTAAATCAATTGAGTTTTGATTTTGTAATGAATGTTGATAAGTCAATGCGCTCCGGAGCATTGGCAATGAGCGTTAATGCAAAAAAACAACTCGGCTTCGGCATAAATGCTAACGGTCAGATTATTCCTCTTAATAAAGGAGCCGAATACAACTATTTACTTGGAATGGACGACCATCTTAAATTTAAGTTAAATAAGCAAGTAGGACAGGATTATCTAGCAGAAACTTTTGAAATTCCTTATGAAAGAAACGACTATGTTTTTAATTTTTCCGAAGAGGAAATCCGTTATATTGAACATTATAAAAAAGAAAACGGAATTTCATCACATGATGAGATAATAGGGTTTAATACAGGCTGTTCAAATTTGTATCCGAATAAAAAAATGACAATTGATCAGCACATTTTTCTAATTAAAAATTTTTTAAAGTATGACCGTTTTAAAATTATGCTGCTGGGCGGACCTGAAGATACCGAAAGAAATGCAGCTATTTACAAAGAATTTGAGGACAAAGTTATAAACACTCCCACAAATTTAGGAGTTCGAAAAGGTGCTTGTTTCGAAAGTATTCCGCAAGTAATTATCACCGGCGATTCTTTTGGAATGCACTTGGCTATTGCATTGCAAAAATATGTAATCGCGTGGTTCGGATTAAGCTGCTGGCAGGAAATTGATTTATACGATAGAGGTGTAAAACTATTCCCGGAAAATCTTGAATGTGCACCTTGCTGGAAAAAAGTTTGTCCTTACAACTTGGAATGTATTGAACAAATTGATCTTAAGCGAATTGAAAATGAAGTTATAGAGTTTTTTGATAATTCAAAATAAAATTCGATCTTATTATATTGTTGGGGACGAAAATTTTCGTCCCCAAATAGCTCTATGAATATAATAGTATTATTTTAGAGAAGTATTAAGCATTCTCTCTTACTTATGTTATTACATGCAGTTACTGTTATTACTTAAACCGGCATATTAAACAAATATTATTTACTTTACTATTTAATTCAACAATTCTCACGTATTTGTCATACCTGTTTGTTTTAAGCAAAAGCTCAACTTTTGGTAAAAGTTGGGCTTTTTTATGTTTATCATATAAGAAACCGGTTTACTGCTTAATCAAAGCCGGCATTACAAGTTGTAAAATATTTTGTTGCACAGGTTGGTAATCTGTGCTACAACTTTGAATTTAACTTCAAATTATATCAATTTTATTATAAACAGAATTTCATCTTTATTGTTTATCTTTATTAATACAAATTAATCCTTCACGGCACTTGAAATGGGAAACTTTCTGCGAGAAAAATACAATAAATTAAAACGTCCTCTTATTTTAGACGGCGCTATCGGAAGTTTGTTAATTGCGCATGGAATTAAAGCGGATAAGTTTTTGTGGAGTTCAATTGCAAATTTAACCGCTCCGAATATAGTAAAGCAGGTCCATCTGGATTACATAAAAGCCGGCACCGATATTATTACAACTAACACCTTCCGGACTAATCCCGCTGCGGTAAAATTAAGCGGTTATGATATAAATTCCGAAGATTTCGTTGCAAAAAGTGTTCATCTTGCAACAGATCTCAAGCAAGAATACGATATATTTGTGGCAGGTTCTAATGCTCCGGCTGAAGATTGCTACCAAGCCGAAAGAACACTCGGTTATAGAGAGATTGAATATAATCACAAAAAGCATATAGAATTACTCTATGAGAACGGATGCGATTTTATTCTGAATGAAACACAAAGTCATCTTGACGAAATTGAGATTACCTCTAAATTTTGTTCGGAGAATAAAATACCATTCGTAGTCAGTTTGTATTTTGACAACAATCTCAATTTACTCAGCGGAGAACCTTTATTCGAAGCAGTTCATTTAATTTTGAGCTATTCCCCTATCGCAATTAGTTCTAATTGTGTTCCGCCGAAAAATTTTGAAACATTTATTAAAAATTATTCCCCGGATTTTGAATGGGGATTTTATTTAAACTGCGGAATAGGCGAACCGGCGGATGAAGCAATAACTTGCTCCTTAAGCCCGGAAGAATATTTAAATGACCTAAAAAAATGGCTCCCGATGAATCCTTTGTTTGTCGGTGCATGCTGCGGTTCAAATCCAAATCATATTAAAGTAATAAAGGAATATTTAGATGGAAAGAATAATAATTAAAGCCCCGGCTAAAATAAATCTCGGATTAAATATAATTTCAAAAAGAAACGACGGATTCCATAATCTTGAAACTATTTTCTATCCGATCAATGATTTATTCGATATTATAACTTTCGAGAAAGCCGCGGAGTCTTCATTTTCAAGTAATATTGAACTTCCCTCTGATTCAACAGGTAACTTAATATTAAAAGCAAAAGAAAAATTAGAAGAATTAACCGGAAGAGGGCTGAAAACAAAAATTAAACTGGACAAAACTATTCCCATCGGCGCCGGACTTGGCGGCGGGAGTTCCGATGCCGCTAAAACTCTTATTGCATTAAACGAATTATACGAACTGAAAATTAAACCCTACAAAATTCGTTCTATAGCACTTGAACTTGGTTCCGATCTACCATTCTTTCTAAATCCCGTCCCCTCCTTTGCGGAATCCAGGGGAGAATTACTAGTACCATTAAAATTCAACATCGATTTCCCTATTTTACTGGTAAATCCAAATATTCATATCTCCACAAAAGGAGCTTTTCAAAATATTACTCCTTTAAATGAACATATTGACTATTTAAAAATATCATCATTTTCCAAACAAAAACTATTGAAATTAAATTCAATGCTGAAAAACGATTTTGAAGAATATATTTTTGCAAAATACCCCCAAATAAAAGGGATTAAAACGGAAATGCGAAAACTGGGAGCATTCTTTTCTATGATGTCCGGAACAGGTTCTACTGTTTACGGAATCTTCGAAAATTTATCCGATGCTAAAAAAGCGGAAGATAATTTTAGAGATAAGTATTTTACATTTCTGCAAAAGTTAAGTTTTATAGAACTTCAAAGTTGATCTATGGAGTCAGTACAAATAAATAGTTAGAGATACTTAAAGTGATTTTAAGATTTTTAGGGCTTTTTCTTTTGTAATTTCCGAATAAACGCGGTCATTTATAGTCATAACAGGTCCCAAATGACACATTCCTAAGCAGCCGGTAAATTTGAATAAGAATTTACCGTCTTTTGTTGCTTGTCCGAATTTTACATTAAATTCTTTTTCAACTGCATCGGTTATTTTATTATTAACAATCGCACTACAACTATTAGCTTTACAGAACATAACAATATTCTTAGCTTCGGGCTTATTTCTTAAAAACTTGTTAAAAGAAATAACCTCGTTTAATTCGTACGGGTTAATATTTAAGAGTCTTGTAATTTCCTGTTTGGCAAATTCGGGAATTTTTTTGTGATTGTTATGATATTCCTTCAAAATTAGAAGTAACGAAGAGTGGTTACGACCGTGTTTTTTTATCAACTCCGATACTTCGTTCGATATTTTTACTTTTTCCGCAAACAGCATTTATACTTCCACTTATTTTATTTAAATCGGACAACTTGTATGCCGTTTATTTGGAAATAAATACTTAATATTTTAAGAGATAATCCCTATTAAAAAGATTCGGATGTTCTATTTTTCTAATCCGTAGGAATTGTTGTTGGTTTTATTCTAAAAAGTGAAAAATAAAATTTGTTTTTCCAATATCCGGATGGTTAAATTTAAAACCGCTCAAATCTTATATGCATTTTGTTTATTTTGCTCAGGAAATTCTATAGTTTTAAATATTAAATTCATTAGATAAATTTATAGTTTAATATGCTCGACCGGAATAACAAACTCAAAATAAAAGCAATTTACATTTCACTGGCTGTCAGCATTCTAATATTAATCATAAAAGTCGGCGCTTATTTTCTAACCGGTTCGAGCGCAATTTTCGCAGATGCCTTAGAGTCGGTCGTTCATATTATTGCCACTACAATGGCGGTTTACAGCATAATACTAAGTACAAAACCGCCTGACGAAACACATCTGTACGGACATGGCAACATAGAATATTTTTCCGCAGGTGTTGAAGGACTTTTTATTATAATTGCTGCAATTGCTATTATATATACCTCAATCGATCATATCATCTCGGGTACTTACATAGAACAGCTTGATTACGGTACTTTTTTAATTGGAGCTGCCGGATTAATTAACGTAGTACTTGGAAATTATTTAGTGCGCAAGGGAAAAGATACAAACTCCATTGCTTTAGTTGCGGACGGGAAACATGTATTAACCGACTCTTTTACAAGCATCGGAATTGTCTTTGGACTTATTTTAGTCATATTTACGGATTATAAAATCATCGACCCGATTATCGCTTTGTTCGTAGCATTTAATATAATTTATACCGGAATTAAATTACTAAGAGAGTCCGTCGGCGGACTAATGAATGAAACGGATGAAAAGATATTAAGGCAAATAATAGAAACCTTAAATTCTAAAAGAAAGGACTATTGGATTGATCTGCATCAATTAAGGTTTTGGAAATCTGCTGAGAGAGTATTTATTGATTTTCACTTAACACTTCCCTATTATTTTACAATTAGAGAATCCCATTCGCAGGATGATAATATTGCTGAAATAATTAAGAATGAGATTCCAAATTCTCAAGTTAAAATTCATTTTGATTATTGCAATGAAGCACTTTGCAAATATTGCCGATATGAAAAATGCAAGGTAAGAAAAGAAGATTTTTCTAAAAATATTCCTTGGGATGAAACAAAATTGTTAGGAGATGCTATAAATAAATCCACTCATATTTCATAAATAAGTCAAATCCATTTCCAAATATTAATCAGAATTGAAGCATATCGTTTTTCCCCATAGAATCTTGAGCCATTCTGTGCCTGTATACCGTCAACTTTTCCTTAATTGAAGGTTCCGATAAAGCAATAATTTCAACAGCTAAAATTGCTGCATTTTTAGCTCCGTCAATTGCCACGGTAGCAACAGGAATACCGCTCGGCATTTGCACAATAGATAAAAGAGAATCCAAACCGCTTAAAGATTTAGATTTAATCGGAACACCTATAACAGGTAAAGACGTATGCGCCGCAGTAACTCCGGGTAAATGAGCAGCTCCCCCGGCTGCAGCTATAATAGTTTTTAGACCTCTTCTCTCAGCCGTTTTTGAATACTCTGCGTGTTCTCCGGGAGTTCTGTGAGCAGAGAGTATTTTTACCTCAAAAGGAATGTTAAACTCGTTAAGAATATCAAAAGTTTTCTGCATAACCGGAAGGTCGGAATCACTTCCCATAATAACACCGATAAGAGGCGAATTACTCATTTTGTAACCTTTTGGAAAAGTAATAAAAATACAAATTTATAAAATTTTAGCTGAGCAAAAAATGAGAATATCATTCTATTTTCTTTTTATTTTACCC
>BDSW01000103.1 GCA_002898175.1 bacterium BMS3Abin04 | reverse complement strand
GACATCCGGTAGTAATTCTTTATCAAAATCAAATTCTACGCATACGGTAGATTTAGGAAGTAGCTTTTCAATTATTTTAGCGCCGACCCCAATATTTAACATTAGTTTGGGATTTGCTTTATAAATCATTTTTAATTGGTTGTAATAGGAAAGGAACTGTTCCTTATCACCATATTTTTCAAAACCATAAAAAGAAGCTTTAACTTGAGGTACCATTAAGCTATCCTTAGTCTTCTGTAAATAAGATAAAAGAGGAATAGCTTACTGATTATTGAAATTGCCAAAACACCGTAAACTACACCAATAAAGCCAAAATCTTTTACTAGAATAATTGAAACAACAATATTCAATATTCCGGACGGTATAGTAATTAAACTATATTTAGCAAAACCTGTACCTATAACAAATGGTTGTGCAATACAACTTGAAATAAATATTAATGGCAGATGAATAAGTAAAAGATTAAACATTAAAATAAAATTCTCAGTTAAGTATTTACTTAGAAAAACTTGCATAAAAAAAGGAGAAATAAAAAATAATATCAATGAAGTTATTACTCCTAGAATAAAAACTGTTAGAACTATCTTTTTAAAATATGAAAAAAGAATTTTGTATTGTTTTTGGGTATATAGTTCAGTAACCTTTGGAGCAATCACTTGTCCGAATATAAGAACTCCAAATGTAAATAGCATAAATATTTTATCAATTAATTCGTAATAACCGGCTTCTACGAAAAAATTAAATTTACCCAGAATAATTACATTTGCTTTTGAATACAGAAAATGTCCAAGACCTGAAATACCGATAATAATTGAGTATTTCCAGATTACCGTGAAGAGTTTTTTGTCAATTGTAAAAGAGTAATTTTTGTAACTAATTGCAAATAGAATAAATAGAAGGAAATAATAGAGATCTAATGCTAAAAAGGTTCCCACTAACCTATATTTACTGATTAAGAAATAAGTCGCAGTAACCGAAATTGCCCCGGCAATGAGAGCAATTATAGCAAGAATCTTGAATTTTTTTAACCCTAAATAAATTCCGTCGTATAAAGATGAGAATGGTAAAAAGAAAAATAGAGGGAGTAAATATTTTATGTATATATAATTTTTACCCACAATCTCTTTTTCAAAAGAAATAAATAAAACTGTGAGAATAACAATAATGGTGAATAGGGTAAGGGCAGCATTAAAAAAGATAGCCTTAACTTTTTCGGGATCACTAATATTGAATTCCGCTACATATTTTGAAACTGCTTTGGAAATTCCAAAATCTGCAAACAGAGAAAACAAAAAACCAAATGCAATTGTGTAAGTGTAAACTCCTAATTCTTCAGGTGTAAGTAATTTTGCTGAAATAAACAAAATTAAAAAAACCACACCTTGTCTGCTTCCCAATTGTAAAGCACGCCACATATAGTTTTCAATATGCCCTTTCCTGGAACGAAAAATTTGTACGAATTTCGCTTTCAAATTGGTCTGAATTTTAGTGTATGTTTTAAGATATTTTATAAGATTTTATGTAATTTCAACATTGAAACATAATAAATTGAATTAAAAGAAGTTTGTATGAAGGCAGCACTTAAGATTTCGTCTATAATTATTGCAAAGAACGAGGCTGAAAATATTAGTCGCTGTATTGAAAGCCAAATAAATTGTATAGATGAGATTATTGTATTGATTGATAAAGATTCAAATGACAAAACTACTGAAATTGTAAAATCTTTTCCTAAAGTTAAATGGGAAATAATTGAATGGATGGGATACGGAAAAACAAAGCAGTACGGTGTGGATAAATCGGAAAACGAGTGGATATTATGGATTGATGCAGATGAAGCAATTACACCGGAACTGGCAACGGAACTCAATAATTTTAAATGTTCAACTCCATCTTTTAATGCCTACAAAATTGCTCGCAAAGCTTACTTCTTGGGGAAATGGATAAAGCATAGCGGGTGGTATCCCGGATATGTTGCCAGATTATTCAACAAGAAATTTGCCCGTTTTAGTCTGAGCGAAGTACATGAACATTTGCTTGTTGATGGAACTTTGGGGAAGTTGAATAATGATTTGGAGCATTATACCGATCCGAATATTTTTCATTATTATGAGAAGTTTAACAGATACACGTCTCTTGCTGCATCCGAATTGGAAGCTAAAGGAAAATCTGCAAAATTAAACGATCTGCTTATTCGTCCGTTTTTTATTTTCATAAAAATGTATATTTTGAAACGGGGATTTCTTGACGGTATACAAGGATTTATCTTAGCTGTATTTTCTGCAAATTATGTATTTACAAAATACAGTAAGCTTTGGGAATTGAAAAATAAAACTAATTAGGATTTAAATGATGACTATTGGAATTGTTCCGAATACATCAAAGCCGAATATTTGGAAGATTGTAAAAATTTTAGTCCAGAAACTTGAAAATGCAGGGCTGAATTTTTTGATCAGTGAATCTATAATGGATTCCGAATATACCGGCGATCAAAAGCTTAACGGTGCAGTACTCTTAGACCATGATGAATTATTTGAGCAAAGTGATGTGGTGATCTCTATTGGCGGAGACGGAACAATGCTGAATACGGCTTTTGAAACGCGCAAAACAGAAACACCCTTAATTGGTATTAACTACGGAAAATTAGGATTCTTAGCGGAATTTGATATCAATAATATTGATAGTTTAGTCAATAGCTTAAAAAAGGGAAACTTCATTGTAGAAGAAAGAATGGTTTTGGAAGGTTTTTGCAGGGAAGACCTTGATGAAGATTTATATGCTATAAATGATATAGTTATTGATAGAGGAAGATGGCCTAAAATGATTGAGATGGAAGTTAGAGCGGACGATGAATATGTATCCACATTTTCTGCGGACGGGATAATTATTGCTACTCCAACCGGATCAACCGGTTATTCATTATCAACGGGGGGACCAATAGTAAATCCAAAGGCGGATGTTATAACCTTAAGTCCCATTTCACCGCACACATTAACAATGAGACCGTTAGTACTGGCAAGCAGCCAAAAAATATGTATAACGGCGCGTTCACTGCATACAACAATTCAAGTAATTTGTGACGGACAGCGTGTTAATTATTTTAAACCGCCTACTACAATTGAAATTTATAAAAGTAAAAGGCACATTAAATTAGTCCATACAAAGAACAATAATTATTTCGAAATATTAAGAAATAAATTATTTTGGGGACTTGACATTAGAGCTAACAAGAAATCGGATGAGGTATAAAATGAAATTATCAATACTTATAATATTATTGTTTATAACTTATACTGCATTTGCACAGCAGAAACATAAATTAACAGTTGATGAGAAAACCGGTAAACCTATGCTTATGGGTGAAGTTAGTCGGCAGGCATTTCAAGATTCCAGCTTTGCGTCTTGGTTTAATACTCAATATAAATTTTACAAACCTGATGTTAAAATTGAAGAAGAGCTTGCACCTAAATTAAAGGATAAAAAGATTGAAATAGTAATGGGTACTTGGTGCAGCGATAGCAGAAGAGAGGTACCAAGGTTTCTCAAGGTTCTGGATGAAGCAAACTTCCCGGACAGCAGTTTGGAAATTATTACTATAAACAGGAAAATAAAATCAATTGACGGTGAAGTTGATAGCTTAGGTATTGAACGAGTTCCTACTATTATTGTTTATGAAAATGGGAAAGAATTGGGCAGAATAATTGAAACACCTATTGAAACTCTGGAGAAAGATTTAGAAAATATTGTTAAGAAACCGAAAAAGTAATTCAGAATAATTATTGCGTTTAGAATATTATGCAATTTCGGTATACTTTAAGTTATCTCTGTAATTTTCCAATAAAGACTTTTTAATAATCCGGTTTTCTTGTTTTGTTAAGTTTGGGTCTTCGCTGATGAGGTGGAATGCTTCTTTTTTAGCTTCGAATAAAATATCTGCGTCCCTAATTATATCTGCGTGTTTTAATTCCGGGAAGCCGCTTTGTTTAAGTCCGAAAATATCTCCCGGACCTCTAACTTTCATATCAATTTCAGCAATGTCAAACCCGCTGTTATATTTTGTCATTGCATTTAATCTTATCATTGACTTGTTTTTTTCTATTTCCGTTCTTGATAAATAATCAAAATTAAAATTGAAGCTGTTAATCTTCTTAGCTAAATAATCTTTTGTAATTAATATACAATAAGCTTGCTTGTTGCTTCTGCCGACCCTGCCGCGTAATTGATGAAGCTGCGCTAACCCGAATTGAAAAGCATCGTTTATAACTAATATATTTGCATCGGGAATATCAATACCGACTTCAATTACAGTTGTAGAAATGAGAACGTCAAAATTTTTTGCCGCAAATTCCCTCATTATCTCATCTTTTTCCTGCCATTTCATCCTTCCATGAATAAGGGCTACTCTTAGATTTTTTAGGTATGATGATTTTAGTTCATTATAATGGGTTTCGGCAGCTTTTAGCTCAACCTTTTCAGATTCCTCCACAAGAGGATAAACTATAAAAGTTTGGTATCCTTCTTCTGCCTTTTCATTTATGAATTTATATATATCCGGCAGTTTCTTTTCTCCCCGCAGCAGTGTTTTTACAGGCAGTCTATTGCCGGGCAGTTCATCAATTACTGAAACATCCAAGTCACCGTAAACCGACATTGTTAAAGTCCGCGGTATTGGTGTAGCGCTCATAACCAAAACGTCAGGAGCAACGCCTTTTTCAATAAATCTTGACCTTTGAATAACGCCGAAGCGATGTTGCTCATCAATTACTATAAGTTTTAAGTTATTAAATTGAACGTCCTTTTCAAATAATGCATGTGTTCCGACAACAATATCAATTTCGCCTTTTTTAATTTTATCTTCAATAACACTTCGCTCTGATTTTTTTTGTCCGCCAATTACTAATCCGATTCTAACATTCAAATTTTTCAAAAGACGGGTTATATTCTTATAATGTTGGTTGGCTAATATCTCGGTCGGAGCCATAAGCGCTGCCTGGCAGCCGTTGCTGACAGCCATCAGCATAGCAATAACAGCCACTACTGTTTTTCCGCTTCCCACATCCCCTTGCAGCAATCTATTCATCGGATGTATACTTTTCATATCGGTTTTAATATCGGTTAATACTTTTAGTTGTGCCCCGGTTAATTGAAAAGGTAATTCACTTAGAAAATTTTTAATTATCTCGGAATGAATATGAAATGAATAACCTTTAAGTTTGCTTTTGAAGGATTGCTTTCTCATTGCAACTAAAATTTCAAGGAAAAATAATTCTTCAAACTTAAAACGGGAGAGTGCGGTTTTTAATTCCTCGGAATTTTCGGGGAAGTGCACACTTTTTAATGCCTTAACAAGAGGAAGCAAATTATGTTTTTCAATAATTGATCCGGGTAATGTTTCCTGTGCTTCGTTAACGTATAAATTTACCGCATCATTAATAATTTTCCTTAAACTCAAATCTCCAATGTGTTTTGCTTTAAGTTGTTTTGGTAATTTATAGAAAGGAATTATTTTCCCGGTGTGAATAAAATCCTTAGATTCCTTATCGGCAAGTTTGTCAAAATCCGGGTGTGCAAATTGCAGGTGACCGTATCTGGTTATTACCGGCTTTGCTGAAATCGCATAAATTTCACCGGTATTAAAAAGATTCTTAAAATATTTCATTCCCTGGAACCAAACGCATTCAAAAAAGCCTGCGGAATCTCTCATTTGAACTTTTAATATCTGCTTCTTGCCGTATCTTATAATTTCCTTATCAAGAACTTCACTAATTACGGTTACTTCTCCTTCGTAACCGTTTATTACATATTGCATTACTTTTGCAGAATTAATTAAATTTGTTCTATCCAAGTAACGGGTAGGAAAATAATAGATCAGATCTTTTATTTTACTAATTCCAATCTTTTCAAAAGCTTCGGCACGTTTTGGTCCAATAGATTTTAAGTATTGTATGGAATCTGTGATTGAAGTCATTTAAATATAAAGCAAATTGTTTGAAAGAAATATAAGAAATTCTGGTTTAAATAAGATTAAAGTTCATATTCATCAATGTTACCAGTGCTCAATCATCGAAAATTTGCTAAAACGCAAAGAAAAATAATACATTTTCATGTCGGAACATTTTTTATTACTACTGCTAGTTTATTCTTTTTTTTATTGCGTGCTGATTATAATTAATTCAGTTAATTTATTCTAAGCTGGGAAAAGTTAGAAAAGTATTAATTAAGATCTTGACATTTAAATAAAAATTCACGTTATTTAAAATAACAAAGTTATATTGTTTAATATTTGGAGTGAATATTTTGGCACTCCGCCACGGCGGATTTACTCTCTCTCTCTCTGGGAATTTCCAGTTTCATTTATGCCGGTACAACCATTCAATTTTAACTATCAAAACTTCAGTGAAGATGATCAATCAAACATTCTTCATTTTTATACTCTTTTTTTCTATTGCCAAAAATTCAATTTTTGTTTATATAAATACAGAGATTCTTCTATGAAATCCTTAAGAACTTATTTTAGCGGGTTTACATAGCTTATTAAAAATATTTTATTAACTCACCTTACGCAAAAATTTGCTATTTAAGATTTTGATTTTAGAATTTCATAGCAAAGCAAGTTTTCAAATTTTCAAGTTCACTAAAAGCTGCACGGTTAGCTGAAATATAAATTTTAGA
>BDSW01000102.1 GCA_002898175.1 bacterium BMS3Abin04 | reverse complement strand
AGAAGAATCACCTTAAAAGGAAACGAAATAGGTGAGATCAATCAAGGTGGCGTATGAGACCGTAGTACCGATGCCTGTCCAGCTGTTGATTCCAGGCGAAGGTTGAATGGTAATGCAACATAACGTTACCGTAGGAAAGGGTCTCTGCTGAATAGTTGTTACTAAAGAAAAGAAGGACTATGTATTGCGAAAGCTATTAAACATATTAAACTCCGGAAATTTTGGAGGTAACAGTGTGAACAATAATAGGTTCACATATATTATTCAGGAAAGCCGTATGAGGAAAAACCTCACGTACGGTTTGACGAGGGGTCAAGGGAAACAGGGCTTAAAGCTACTGCGCCCTTGTCCTACGCTACAGTGCCGAATGTCGAAATAACAAATAGGGGAATATGTTTTGTTGCTGTATTGTTGAAATCTGCGTAAATCATAAACCAATCATAATAAATCAGTATTCCATCAATCAACTCTGCATTAAAATAATAAATTTTCTATATCAAGTATCCTTTTATATTTTCTTTTTAATTTTTGACTTAACGTTAGAACCATTTATTTGTTAATTTTGTCAAATGATAAATCTTAATAAACAGCAACTTAAAAGAAAACTGGATTATCATTATCGTGCATTCGATAAGTCAACAATCTCACCTGACCCGGTAGAGTTTCCACAAAGATATTCGAATTATTGTGATATAGAAATTTCTGCATTTCTTTCCAGCATATTTGCTTATGGCAGAGTTGTGCAAATTCAAAAAAGTTTAACGTTGCTTCATGATTTAATGGATAATCAACCGTACAATTTCATTCAAAACTATTCAATTAAAAAAGGAGAAAAACTTTTTAAGAATTTCATTCATCGTTTTTACAAACCGGAAGATATAGTATTACTGTTTCAAATTTTAAAAATTGTCTATGATAACTATGAGTCATTAAATAAACTGTTTTTACTATATTATTTTGAAGAAGATAAAAACCTTAAAAACGCTATTTCATTTTTCTCAAATAATTTGAAATCGTTAGCAAAAGCAAAACAGGATATCAGTCCCGGGTTAAAATTCATGTTTCCCGATTCTATGAAGGGTAGTGCATGTAAAAGAATGAATTTATTCCTACGATGGATGATAAGAAAGGATGAAATCGATTTGGGTCTATGGAAAGAAATACCGACAAGTAAACTTGTAATACCGGTTGATACACATATAGCGAAAATATGCAAAGAGTTGAAATTGACAGAACATAAAGTTGTATCATGGAATATGGCGGAAGAAATTACTAATAATCTAGCTATGTTTAATCCGAAGGACCCGGTAAAATATGATTTTGCATTATGTCATATCAGCATGAGAAAAATGCAATTTTAATTATTTAGTTTATATATTTAAATACCTTAACTCATTAACTCATTAAGTTATTATTTCTGAATTACAAAACTCAGCAACAGCCGGTTATAAATTAGGCGCCAATAAAATTTGTGAATAAAATAAAACGAATATATTTGAAATTTAGAATTAAATATCTTGATTCTTATTTTCTGCATAATTAAGTTAAAATTTCTTTTCCAATAAATTTCGGAGGTAAAATTTGGCTGATCATAAATTTAAACCTTACGTACCACCCGAAATAGAGATGAAGGAGCTCACTTTCAAATCTCTATCGCTTGGAGTAATTCTTGCAATGATTCTTGGTTCTGCGAATGTTTACTTAGGTCTCAAAGCCGGCATGACGGTAGCTGCCACATTTCCTGCGGCTGTTATTGCTATGGCTGTTCTTAGAGTATTTAAAGGCACAATCCTGGAAGAAAATATTGCACGTACAACTGCTTCTGTTGGGGAAGCATTGGCTGCCGGAGCAATCTTTACAATACCTGCCTTTGTAATGAGCGGTGTTTGGTCTGAATTTAATTACTGGGAAAGTACGTTACTAATGCTTGTCGGTGGAGTTTTGGGAGTTCTACTTATTACTTTATTAAGAAAAACTTTAGTACAAGATGCAACACTTCCTTTCCCCGAGAGTCAAGCTTGCACGGAAATTGTTAAAGCGGGACAAGGCGGTAAAAGTGGGGCGAAGTATGTAGTAGCCACTTTAGGATTAGGTTCATTGATTGAAATATTTAAAAACCCAAACGGAATTACGGTTATTAAAGATTCCGTACGAGGTTTTTGGCAATTTGGTGTTTCAAAAATTAATTTATTAAATAGTTCAGGCGATGTTATTACTTCTATTAAACAAAAGGGTGGAATGGTTGTAGAAAGCCCTGCCGCATCTCCCGCATTTTTGGGTGTCGGTTATATTATAGGATTTAGATTGTCCGCCATTACATTTTCCGGAGGAATTTTCGGCTGGGTATTCCTTATGCCTATCGTAATTTTCTTAATGTATAATAATGTTATCGATTTTACTGCAGGCGGGCAGCATTGGACTCAAATAGCAAAAGCTGCTTACGATGCTACAGTTAAACCCGTTGCTGTCGGCGGAATGTTGGTCGGTGCTTTTTACACTCTTTTTCAAATGCGTAACAGCTTAATGGAAGGAATTGGGAAAGGGATAAAAGATATAGGTAAAGCAAAGGATAAGAACGGGGAAAAAGTTATTAGGACAGAAAAAGATCTACCGTTCGGTTCCATCTTAATAGCTGTTGGTGTTTTAATCTTCGCAATGATTATTGTTTATAATATATTTACTCACAATATTGGCGTCTCTATTTTATCTGCAGTGGTCATGGCTGTTGCTGCTTTAGTATTTGCGGCAGTTGCTGGTTATTTAGTAGGTCTAATAGGCAGTTCATCAAATCCAATTTCCGGTTTAACATTATCTACATTACTTATTGCTGCAATATTAATGGTGTTAGTAGGAATGAAAGGGGATCCCGGTGTAACGGCTGCTTTAGCTGTTGCTTCCGTTGTTTGCGTTGTAGCGGGTGTATCGGGGGATATGATGCAGGATCTGAAAATAGGACAGATGCTTGGCGGTACTCCGTGGAAAATGGAATTAGGAGAGTTGATAGGAGTTGTCTTTGCATCCTTAATATTAATTTATCCGATTATTTTACTAAACAATGCAAACGGTATTGGAAGCGACGCTCTACCGGCGCCACAAGCCGGTCTAATGGCTATGATAAGCAAAGGAATTATAGGCGGTGAAATGGCTTGGCCCTTAGTTATAGCCGGTATGTTCTTCGCCCTTGGACTGATACTTATTAAAGCGCCTTCTCCAATGCTAATCGCTGTCGGGATGTATCTGCCTTTTAATACCACATTTGCAATATTTGTCGGCGGATTAATAAAATATACTGTTGATAAAATGGCTGAGAAAAAAATTAAAAGTGATGCGGAAAGAGAAGCAGTGAATAATACCGGTTTATTGTTGGCATCAGGTTTAGTAGCCGGGGAAGCATTGATTGGAATTATTTTAGCCGCATTTGTCGGTGCTGGAATAAATTTAAAAGCAGTCTTCGGATTAGCTTCGGATTTCGAAGGTTTCTGGACACTTGGAATAGTTGTTTTCATAATTTTAGGATATGTTCTTATTAAATATCCTTTAAAAGAAATGATGAATGTTAAGAAAAATACAATACCGACAGATAAGATAAATCTTAAATAATATTTTAAATTAAAAGGTTATCGGAATTGTTTGTTCTAAATATTATACAGTTGTGATAACCTTTTCTCATAAATTTTGATGTATAAATTTTGATGTATAAATTTTGAATGATATAAATTCAAGCATAAATTTTACTAAACCTGAGCCGGGTAAGTACTACCGGTGGTTAATACTAATTTTTGTCAGCCTTGCAATGTTTGGCAATTATTATATCTACGATAGTATAAGTCCGCTTGCCGATGTTCTGTCCAAACAACTAAATTTCACTGATTCCGATATAGGTTTATTAGTCGGTATCTACAGCGTGCCTAATATTTTCATGGTGCTGATAGGCGGAATAATTATAGACCGATACGGAACAAGAGTGTCTACATTTGTCTTTACGGCGCTTTGCCTTTTTGGAGCAGTAATTACAGCTTTTTCCGGAGGTGAACTATTTTGGATGGCTGTCGGTCGTTTAGTATTCGGTCTTGGTGCAGAATCTATGATAGTAGGAATAACCACGGTTCTCGGCAGATGGTTCAAAGGGAAAGAACTTTCATTTGCATTCGGATTAAATTTAACTATTGCCCGTCTTGGTTCTTTCTCAGCATTAAATTCTCCTACGTGGGCAAAGAGTCTTTACATCTCTTGGCAAGGACCTCTCTTATTAACAGTAGCTGCTGCAACTTTATCACTTGCATCCGTTATTATTTATTGGGGCATGGATGCTTATGCGGAAAAAAATTATAAAGTAAGGTCTGTTCCGAAACAAGAAGAATTTCGATTTAAACAGATTTTCTCTTTTAGTAAGTCATTTTGGTATATCGTGCTGTTGTGTGTAACATTTTATTCGGCAATTTTCCCCTTTGAAACTTTTGCAATTAAATTTTTCATCGATGTTCATCATGTGTCACGTTCTTCTGCAGGGTTCCAATTAAGCATGTTAAAAGTATTTGCAATGGTGTTCTCACCTCTATTTGGTCTTTTATCAGATTATATAGGTAAGAGGTCTTTAATGATGATGATTGGTTCTGCATTGCTGATACCGGTTTATTTGATGATGGCATATACACATGTTTCACTATACATTCCAATGGCAATGATGGGAATTGCTTTTTCACTGATCCCTGCAGTGATGTGGCCCTCAGTTGCAATAATCACGGATGAGTCTAAACTTGGGACAGCATACGGACTTATGACGCTTATCCAAAATATTGGATTAGCAGGGTTTAACTTTTTAATCGGTTGGGCTAATGATTTTAGTAGCGGTTATAATTTGGGAATGTGGATATTTTCGATACTGGGTTTCCTCGGGGTGCTGTTTGCATTTCTTCTAAGAAAAAATGAATTGGGACCTTCAGGTCAAGGGTTGGAATTAGGAATAAAAGAGGTTAAATAATGGAAAGTATAATGAAAGCCTATCCTATTAGAGCTTGTGAATATGAGAAAATAAATAATGTGGTTGTTGTGTTTGTTAAGAAACAAAACCCAAATATTTTAGATAAGAAAGTATTTAAAAAATATTTTAGAAAACCACATAAAGTTGATCTGGACGAAATTGGTTCTTTCGTTTGGGAATTATGTGACGGGGATCTATCTGTTGAAGAAATAGCAGTAAAAGTTAGAGAAACATTCTCGGATAAAGTTGAACCGGCTGAAAAGCGAGTAGAATTGTTTATTAGACAAATGACAAAAACGAAACTTATAAATCTTTTTACAAAAGAAACAGTAGATTAGTAGTCATCTATTATATTTGGATTTTGTATCCAATTTATTTGAAAGTAACAAGAAGCGGTTGTCGGCTATATCATTTCTTAATAGTGTGAGTTACAGAATAAAATTTTATATATTATAGTTAATTAAAATAAATTTTTTCCAAAATATTATGCGTCGTATTTTTTTTATAATTCTATTTGCCGGATTATTTAATATTTCAAATTATGCTCAGACATGCGGATTCGGATGCCTTGGTTTAAGCGGAGCCTATGCCGGGTATACTTATGAACAATACTCAGCGAAGGGCGTTAACGGAATCGTTAAATCATTTAAAGAGAGAAATGGTTTAACAGGTAATATCGAATTTAAAGAAGCTAGAGGATATCGTTTCGGTGCAAATATTTTTAGAGCTCAATTCAATCATTTCTTCCTCTCAGCAAAAGCGTTTTATCAATTCTTAAAAGAAGAAAAAAGTAAGTTTTCCAGTCCAGCCAATATTGCAACTGAAGAAAAATATACGCTTACTTTAAACCATTGGGGAGTAGGATTGGATTTAGGTATACCCGTATTTAATTTTTTGGACTTGAAATTAGTTGAGGGCGGAGTAACATTTTTCAATTCCGGATTTAAAGCGCAAGTTAAACAAGACGGTAGAGAAATTAGTACCAGTGAATATGAAAACAGTAAAACCGATATCGGTTATTACTTAGGCTCGGGAATTATAATTCATATAATTAAGGATTATATTAGTTTGGAAGGAACAGCATTTTACCATAAATTAAACATTACTAAAATGAACCCCGTAGAAAATTCTTCTTTTCAGCTTCCTAGACCCGGTATGGACTTTATAGACAAAGGAGGTTTGGGTGGAACAATTCAACTTAATATTGGGTTCCCTCTATAGGAGATTTCACAATGCCGTTTACAAAATTAGATAAAGCGTCCATAATAGCAATTAAAGATTGCATGGGAGCGAAAAAAAACGAATCTATTCTAATAATTACAGATGAAAATAAAAGGGAAATTGGATATTCTCTTTATGAAAATGCTTTGCAGCTCGGCAATAAAGCTTTATTTGTAGAAATGAAGTCGATGAAGAATCACGGGGAGGAACCGCCGAAAGTAATTGCAGATTTAATGCAAAATTTTGATATCGTTCTTTGTCCCACTACTAAATCGTTAACCCACACAAACGCAAGAAGGAAAGCATCTGCCAAAGGCGCCAGAATAGCTACGCTTCCTAATATTACTAAAGAAGTAATGATTCGCGGGTTAAATGCCGATTATAAAAAAATTTCTTCATTAACATTAAAATTAAAACGACTAATGGAAAAGACAAAAAAGGTAAGGGTAACTTCACCCGGAGGAACAGATATTACTTTTAGCATAACCGGAAGAACTTCTCTGCCAAGTAAAGGATTATTTCACAAAAAAGGTGAGAGTGGTAATTTGCCTACAGGCGAAGCCTTTGTAGCTCCATTAGAAGGGAAAACGGAAGGTGTTTTTGTAGTTGACGGTTCTATGGCGGGAATTGGTGTTATTAAAAATCGACCAATAAAAATTAAAGTTAAAAAAGGATTAGCAACAAAAATTACCGGCGGAAAAGAAGCAAAGAAATTAGTTGGTATTTTAAGTAAATTTGGTAAAAAGGGTAGGAATATTGCCGAATTAGGAATTGGTACAAATGATAAAGCAAAGTTGAGCGGCAGTTTGTTGGAAGACGAAAAAGTTTTGGGAACAATTCACATTGCTTTAGGTGATAATAAATCGATGGGGGGAAAAGTAAAGGTACCAATTCATCTGGATGGTGTTATAAAGAAACCAACAGTTTATTTTGATAATAAAATAATAATGAAAAAGGGTAAACTTCTTGTGTAAGTTTGCTGGTTTTAATTAGTACTTGTTATATTAGTTATAGTTCAATTCTTAATAATTATCCTCAACTATTACTGTTTTTTATTAATAATTCTTAATTCTAAGGAGTATTTATGTTTCATTGGGTTACAAGTCCCGAAGCATGGGTGGCGTTAGCTACATTAACTGTTCTTGAAATTGTGCTGGGTATTGATAACATTATCTTTATTTCCATTTTGGTTAGCCGGGTAAAAAAGGAGAAGAGAAATAAAGCAAGAATAACCGGTCTTGCTCTAGCAATGATTACCAGGATACTTCTGTTAATTTCAATTGCATGGGTTATGAAATTAACAACTCCACTTTTTGAAATATTATCGCGTGAAATATCGGGCAGAGATTTAATACTTATAATCGGCGGACTGTTTTTAATAGCTAAAAGCACGCATGAAATTCATAATAGTTTGGAAGTAGAGGATGGAACAATAAGATCATCGGCTACCGCAGGAATATTAAGTGTTATTATACAAATTTCCATTTTAGATATTGTATTTTCTTTAGATTCCGTAATTACTGCAGTTGGACTTGCAGACGATCTGATGGTAATGATTTTGGCAATAGTTATTGCTGTTGGAGTAATGATGCTTGGAGCTAAGACGATTGGGGATTTTGTGGATAATCATCCTACAATTAAAATGCTGGCTCTAAGCTTTTTAATACTTGTTGGAGTTTCGCTGTTTGGAGAAGGTCTTGGCTTCGAAATACCCAAAGGATATATATACTTTTCTATGGCTTTTTCTGTTGGAGTAGAGCTATTGAACATAAAAATAAGGCGAAAGAAATTTTCCCCGGTACAATTACACAAACAAAAGGTAGTAAATAACTAGAATACTTAAAGTATATAATTTAATTATTCTGTTTTTTACCGTGCTATTCACATGCCAATATGGCGCACAATCCAAATAATATTAGCTAAATTGCAACAATATGGCAATGCTTATGCATAAATTTTGGAAATAGGAACCTTTATTATTATCTTTGCAATTCTAAAAAAAAGAGGTCGAGTGTGAAATTAAAAAATGTCTTAAATGAGGCACAAAGAGAAGCTGTCGAGTTTATTTCTGCCCCCAGTATGATTGTTGCTGGAGCAGGATCCGGGAAAACAAGAGTTTTAACTTATAAAATTGCATATTTAATTGATCAAGGTTACGAACCCGAATCTATTCTTGCATTAACGTTTACTAATAAAGCTGCACAAGAAATGAAGGAACGCATAAAAAAGTTAGTCGGCACAAAAGCCAATAAACTTTGGATGGGTACATTTCATTCAATACTTGCCAGAATTCTTAGAGTAGAAGCAACAAAATTAGGTTATGAACCTAATTTTTCAATTTATGATCGTGAAGATTCGGTCTCATTAGTTAGCAATATTATGCAAACTTTTAATGTCAATTTAGAAAAATTGAATGCATCAAGCGTTCAACATAAAATAAGCTTTCTAAAGAACCAAATGATTTTACCTGATGAATTTGCCAAACACATGGCAAAAACAACAATAGACAGAAAAATTGCAGATATTTACAAAGAATATAATATTAGGCTAAAAGAAAATAATTCCATGGATTTTGATGATTTGTTATTAAAACCCATTCAGTTATTTAATACTCATCTCAGAATTCTACAAAAATACAGAAAGCAATTTAAGTTTATCTTAGTCGATGAGTTCCAAGATACAAATAGAGCTCAATATGAAATTCTTAAGTTATTAACAACTTCCAGAGTAAAAATTTGTGTTGTAGGAGACGATGCACAAAGTATTTATGGATGGAGAGGTGCAGATATTAAAAATATGCTGGATTTTGAAAAAGATTTTTTAAAAGCTAAAGTTTTTCGTCTTGAACAAAATTATAGATCTACGAAAAAAATTCTTTCCGCAGCTGATTTTGTTATCAAAAATAATCATGATCAGATTAAAAAAACATTGTGGACTGAAAACAATGACGGCGACCAGTTAACAATAATGCGCTGTTCCGATGAAAAAGATGAAGCTTATCAAATTGCGAAGCAAATACAAAATGAGGTTGCTGCAAGAAAAATATCTTTTAAAGATATTGCAATCCTTTACCGCATCAACTCACAATCCAGGGCATTGGAAGAAGCGCTTAGACGAGAAAAAATCCCTTATAAAATTATTGGCGGTATCGAATTCTATCGTAGAAAAGAAATAAAGGACTTAATTGCGTATTTAAGAGTTTTAGCCAACCAAAACGATGAGGAAAGTTTACTCAGAATAATGAACTACCCTCAAAGAGGAATTGGTAATACTTCAATAGGTAAAATGATAGCATTTGCTCGTAAGCTGAACATCAGTTTATTTACTACAATGGCAAGAATATTTGAGGTGATTGAAGTTAAAGAAAGAATTCAAAAGAATGTTAAACAATTTAAAATTTTACTTGATAAATATATTGACTTAAAAGATAAACTTTCTCTCGCAGAGCTTTCTTCCGCACTAATCGATGAGCTCGGAATTTTGAGAATGTATAAAGAAGAAAACACTCCCGATTCTTTAGCAAGATACGATAATGTACAAGAATTGTTAGGCGGAATTCAACAATTTGCTAGAGATCATAAGGGAGCTACAATATACGATTTTCTAGCTGAAGTATCTTTACTAACAGGTGCCGATCAATTTGATAATAAGGACAATACAGTTACATTAATGACAATCCATAGCGCTAAGGGTTTAGAGTTTCCACTCGTATTTATATCCGGTTGTGAAGAAGATATTTTCCCGTTAAACCCTAAATTTGATGAGGATTCAAGAATTGCCGAAGAACGTCGCTTGTTTTATGTTGCAATAACAAGAGCGGAAGAAAAAGTATTCATGACGTATGCCAGATCGCGATATCGATTCGGAGAGGTTGCATATCAAAGCAGATCCAGGTTCTTAGAAGAATTAGATCCACAAACAATACATGAATTAAACGGAGCAGGAATCCGTAAAGGCGGCAGAAAACGTAAAGCTTTTTATGATGAATTATATCAAGAAAGTTTTGATGATTTTAATCAAGAAAGAAGATCCTTGCGAGTTGGGAGCAGGGTAGTTCACGATATATTCGGTAGAGGTAAAATTCTTAGAATAGAAGGTCAAGGAGACATGCAAAAGGTTACCGTTAACTTTGAAACGAAAGGATCAAAAACGTTATTAGTAAAATTTGCAAAATTAAAACTTGTTTAAGTTTTCCTTTAGGAAAAAATAAAACCCGATTTGCAAATAAACAAATCGGGTTTTTTATTGTAAAATTCGGGAGTGTAAAAAGTTTTGTGTAAATGGTTAAAGAAGGACTTGAGGCTAAGCGGAGTGAAGCGTAGCGGAACGTAGCTTAGCCTCTGAAAAATCGATGTTGCAAAAGTCGATAAAAATTAACAAATTCTTTAATCATTAAAAGGAGCACAAAATGGAACTGACCGAAAAAATGATAGAGCAGCTAAAGGCTGATCTGGCAAAAGCAAAAACCTACGATGATCTAATGGGAAAAGACGGAGCAATAAAAAAACTTATTGCAAACACATTA
>BDSW01000101.1 GCA_002898175.1 bacterium BMS3Abin04 | reverse complement strand
ATTATTTGTTCCAATTAAAAGCTTTCCGTTCTTAGTATAAAATAGGTTCCATATTGTATTGCCGGGCAGACCATTATCTTTTGTATAGTTAACAAAAGAATAACCGTTAAATTTACTTAGACCTTTATCAGTTCCGATCCAAACATTATCATTATCGTCAGTAACTAAATTATTTATACTATTATCAATTAGTCCGTTACTTGTGTTAAATATTTTAAAATTATTCCCATCGAAAACATTAAGTCCCCCTCCTGAAGTTCCAATAAATAAATACCCTTTTCTATTTTGTACAATAGCTGAAATTTGAGATAAACTTATTCCATCCTCGGCTGTAAATTTTTTAAAGTTGTTTTTTTGGGCACTGATTGAAATAGTAAAAATAAGAAGTAAACCGATTAGACTTTTCATTTTGTAATAACTATTGATGTAAAACTCCCTTATATTTTTTTAATTATCGAAAATTGAAACAATATATAAAGTGACGCTCATCAATGCATATTTAAATAAAAATGTAAATAGTTGGTTGCAGTAATTTATTCAAAAATTTTTACTGTAATGACAAAATCCTTAGTAAACTAAAGTTTTCCCCCTTTGCCTATTTATTTAATCTTTTTTGATAAAAAACAGATCTATTTGAATTTTTAATTTAATAAAATAGGAGATGATTTCTAAGAGAAAAGACTTTTTAATTTAACAAATAATCCTTAAGCTCATAAAAATTATTGAAGACTTTTACACCGCATTGTAATAAATGCTCTCTGCTCTGGTGACCTGATGAAAGCAAGACACAATCTGCTCCAATTTCATTCGCAACTTCATAGTCGTGAACCGTATCGCCAACCATTAGTGAATTACTTTCTCTATTTCCCAATTTCAACATAAGCTTTTTGCCCAGTTCAGTCTTACCGGTTGCATAAATATGATCGAGTCCGACGATATTAGACATGTATTTTGTTAAGCCGAATTTAGCAGCTATCTCATCAAGTGTGTTTTGTTTGTAAGCAGAAAGTATTGATTGTGAAATTCCTTGAGTATGTATTGAAACCACCGTTTCAAAAGCTCCATTTGAAAGATCGGCTTCGTACTTTCTCCGCTCATATTCTTCCATCCACTCCCTGCCCACTTTTTCAAACGGTTCTTTATTAAAATCAAAGCCGGCTTTTTTATAATATTCTTCTACAGGAATTGTAAAAATCTCACGATAAGCTTCCGTTGTTAGAGTAGGCATTGCTCTTCTTTTCAAAACATTATTTATAATATCCTTGCAGAGTTCAATATCGTCAAAAAGAGTACCGTTCCAATCCCATATTATATTTTTATACTTTTTCAAAAAAATGCTTTACATTTATAAATAAATATTATTATATTTTTAAAGCTAAGAATTACAAGCATGGTTTATTTGAAGGGAGAAAACAATATTCTGTTTTTCTTAGTTCCTCTAAGTATTTGAAATTTTATCAAGTTAGTTAACAGCAAAATAATTTGCATGTTATCGTTTTATAATTAGACCTTACCTTTCCTCATAAGAAATTAAATGCTTTCAATATGCAGATTATTTTTTATCCCGGTGTAACAACTTTTTCGACAAATATAAAACCAAGTTCCTCTAATTCTTTTAACACTTTACCGTAAATAGCCGGATGTGTCGGAATTCTACAGCCTGAAACATCCAGATTACCTGTTAAAATTAACTTAGCAGCTATTGCGGCAGGTGCCCCTACGGTCTTAGCAATTGCGGTAAATCCATTCGGTTCACCATATTCAATAAACGTAGCTATTATACTTTCCATCCGGTTATTTTCACTTGGATAAACCGCTTCTATTTCATGCTGCAGAATAACCACGTCCCGCGCTCCCGGTGGTAAAGGCATTTTTTCAATTAGTATTTTTTCCAATACTTTAGCAGCAGTTGTTGCATTACCGTCTATTTTCTCACCGGAAAATAATCCCATCCACCTAAGATTATCAATGATTTTGCCTGTAGGACTAATATTTAAATAATTAGCAACTCGCTTTTCAAGTTTATCGCCTGAAACATTCAGCGGTAAGAACATCTCGGTAAATTCTGCGTAAGTTCTTTCGCACAAATCCGGAATAAGTAAATTTTCGTTGGGCATTCCCATTCGTACTATTTGATGCCAGGTTTCACTCCATCCCGGATATCTTAGAGTGCCGCGAATCATCGTATCAACCTTCTGCAAGTCAAATATATCAAGGTAAACCAAAGAATCTCTGTTTGGATATGCTTCTAAGGTTCCTATTCCTTCAACATCTACGTTCCAGGTCCTTCTAAAGACCTGGTTGCGGGAAAGTACTTTTATTTTCCCGTTTTCTTTATACAGCGAACCGCTTTCGCCTGCCATCACAACATTTCTAGGATTCCAAGTTATACAGTAGTTCATCGGATTAGATTTAACTTCCGGCGCCGGGATTCCGCTTCCGTAAGAAATAAAGCTGTGAATTTCTCCACCTTTATTTTTAATCTTATGAATAATTGACATAGCCATCATGTGATCAATTCCGGGGTCTAAACCCATTTCATTTAAAATCAAAATTCCGGCTTTTTTCGCATCTCTGTGCAAATCTTTGACACGTTCATTTTCATAGGAAGCCGAGATACAATGCTTTTTAAAATTTAAGCAGTCGAGTGCTATTAAAAACTGAAAAGTAGGGGCAAGCAGATTAATAACAATATCACTTTTCTTGATAAATTCTCGTCTAATGTCAGAATCATTAATATCAAACTTTATTGCAGTTCCACGAGGATGATTGTTAATTCTTTTACTGGCTAAAGAGTAATCGAGGTCGCCAAGAGTGATAAACCAATCATATTTCTCTGCATTTTCAAGCATATAAGAAATTAGATATGGTGTGCTTTGTCCAGCACCTAAGATGAGTACATGCTTCATTATTATTTCCTTATAATCCGATAATTTAATCCGTTAACATATACAGAATTTTCCCAAATAGAAAATTATTTCTAATTACAATCGAAAAATTACTAGGAAATTCGATGCCGAATTTTCATCTAAATATTTAGACTGAAAAAAGAAGAGGTTCCAAGGAAAAAACAAATTTAATAAAATATTTAATTATTGAAGGATTTTAAACAAGAAAATAATTTTGAAAAGATGTGATCCCAAATGTATGAAGAAGATCGCATCTTTTATAATTTATATAATTAAACAAACATTTACATCAGTCCGGTAAATGTTCTTCCAGATATTTAAAATCTTCAGTTAATTTACCTTTGTGAGCAATTATAGCATGTTTAAATTCCTTGGGTAAATTTAATTCTTCATGAGGTTTTGAATAATCGGCATTTGCTAAAGCCGGAATAAACGGGAATAGTTCATCACCAAAAGATTTAGAGGACTCGCGCGGTAATTCAGCTGGAAGAATATCGACAGCTAAAATTACCGGTCCACTTCCTTCCCAACCGTCAATTATTTTACCGGTTAAAGGTTCATAAACATAGCAAGGATTACCGGACTTTGTAGCTTTTACAGTCATTTCAATAGAACCGCCAATATCACAAGTTATGTCACCAATAACTTTTAATTTCGGACTTGGATCTTGATTGTAAATCCGTTTCATGCTTTGCTTGGTTACATGTCTTTCAAATTCAGGAGCCCAATAGATACCGTTTATCAACATTGTAAGATTGCGTAAATATTGTTCGAATATACTTTTATATTCTTTAGGATGATTGACAAAATAATTGAAATCAAAATCATCGGAACCAACTGTATGTTTGTACATATCGACTTCTTTAAATTCAATTTTATAAACCGCGTTATTGGAAAAATTTCCGGATTTAATAAAATCGCTTAGTTCATTTGCTTTTAATTCTACCACCGGCAAGAGATCATATATACTTTGAGCACCTTTTGATACATTACCGTATCCTGTAAACCCGGTAATAATAGGAGTAACTTCTTCCGGCAAACCGTTGCGTTTAATTTCTTCACCAACAAGTTTAACAGCTTCTTTTGCCTCTTCCAAACTATTATAATTTATGGCTTGTTTTATTTTTGTAAACGGAGTTTCTATCCCCTCAGATAAATACTTTTGTCCAAGCAGCCACAATGAATCTATGGTTCCCGCATAACCGGCAAAGCGACCGAAAAATATTAGTCTCTGTCCCTTTTCATTTTTAACCAATTCATAATCGAACAATGTAATGTTTCTATCTAATATAGCTTTAAGCAAAGGCATATTATAAGATTGAGCTTTTATAGTATGAGAGAAAAATAAGTAAGGTTTATTTTCAATCAAATCTTCAATGGGTACTTCTTTTACACCGAATATGAAATCACAACCGGATAAATCATCCGTTAATTTTGCTCCGGCTTCTACATATTCCGAGTCGGGAAAAATTCTTTGCTCGGAAGGCTGAACAAGAACTTCAATATTATGTTCACTTACTATTTTCTTTGCATGTTCGGGTGTAATGGCCGCTCTTCTTTCCGATGCATATTTTGTTTCTTTTCTTATTCCAATTATTTTATTCATAGTATTCTCCTTACAATATAAGATTAAGTACAATTTTAAAGTTACCAATAAAAAATATATTCTGACTGTAAATTTGCTTTGTAGATATATCGAGTTAGTCAGTAAACCAGGAAATAGTAGATTAGTATTGTGAGTAAGGGTAATGATTTTTGATTGATTATTGTAGATTTATAATTGAAAAGAAGACAGTTTAAATTTGATCTATCAAGAGATTAGGGAATAAATTGTTTATAATGTGAATAGCGGTTGAAAATTTCTCTTATATATTCCACTGTTTCAATTCCACTGCAATAACCGTTTTTAACTAACGGATCATTGTAATATTTAGGATCGGATTTTTTTAGTAAATATACTTCAACATTGTTATCCCAAATATTAGGATTAGCTCCGTATTTTTCTGCTAATCTTCTTGCATCCTGGATATGCCCAAACCCTATGTTATATGATGCAAGTACAAATTTAATGCGTTCTTTTTTATCGGGTATGAATTTAGACCAATACTTATCAAGCCATTTAAGATATTTATAACCGGCAGCCAAACTTTGATGAGGTTCATACGGATTAACCGCTCCATAACTCTTTGCCGTTACCGGAAGTAATTGCATTAAACCAACTGCGCCTGCCCAAGATTTTGCATTAGAATTAAACTCAGATTCTTGATAGATTAAGGATGCAAGCAGTCTCCAATCCCATCCTAATTTTTCCGCATATTCTTTAATAATATCGTCATATTGAGAAATTTTACCGCCGGTATAAGAATAAAATTTACTGTTAATCCTAGTCCTAATTAATCTTCTGTCGTTAAAATATTTCTTATAAACCACGTAATACTCGGTTGTAGTTTTGATGCTATCGAGCCAATGATTTATTACTTTAAGAAGCTTCGGAGAAGTTTTTCTAACAGCCCATGCAATTTTTTGAGGGAAAGAGATTGGTGTTTTAACATCTATGTTTGTATAAAATGATTGATTAAGCTTGGCGACATTTTCGTCGGCAACAGTGTAATCAAT
>BDSW01000100.1 GCA_002898175.1 bacterium BMS3Abin04 | reverse complement strand
CCACAGTTTTCGGTAGAGCTGCAAGTAAATGTTTTGCTGAAAACGGCCTGTACAATCTTATTTTTATTAGACCTACTTTTTCTTCCATGTTTTCGGTCATATATTTAACGGTTTCTTCTGCAGTTTCGCTACCTGACCCCATTAGAATCATAACCCTTTTTGCATCGGGGACACCATAATAGTCAAATAGGTGATATTTCCTCCCAACTATTTCAGCAAATTTGTCCATTGCCTTCTGCACGATCTCAGGAGTTGCCTCATAATATTTATTTACTGTTTCTCTACCCTGGAAATAAACATCGGGATTTTGTGAAGTTCCTCTAATAAATGGTTTATCTGGATTAAGAGCCCTGGCTCTATGAGCATGGACATATTTGTCATCAATCATTGCTCTAAGGTCTTCTTTTGTAAGCTCTTCAATTTTTTGTACCTCATGGGATGTCCTAAATCCATCAAAGAAATGAACAAACGGAATCCTGCTTTCAATAGAAGCTTTATGTACTATTGCTGCCATATCATGAACTTCTTGCACTGACCCGGAAGCCAGCATCCCGAAACCGGTAGGTCTTACCTGCATTACGTCGGTATGATCTCCGAAAATTGAAAGAGCCTGTGCTGCCAGAGAACGGGCGGATACATGAAAAACTGCAGGCGTTAGTTCCCCGGCAATCTTATGCATATTTGGAATCATTAATAATAATCCTTGCGATGCGGTAAATGTTGTAGTTAATGCTCCGCCTTGAAGAGAACCGTGAACAGCACCGGATGCACCGCCTTCACTTTGCATTTCTGTTACTGAAGGAATAGTTCCCCATATGTTTTTATTACCTACTGCAGACCATGCATCCGACCATTCGCCCATAGGTGAAGAAGGTGTAATGGGATAAATAGCAATTACCTCACTAAGTTGATAAGCTACTCTTGCGGCAGCTTCATTTCCATCAATTGTTATTTCTTTTCTTGTACTCATCTATTTAACTCCATATTTGATTAATAATCTTGCACAATATACGGTATTTATTCAAAATTTAGGCCAAATTATATTATATAGTATATCTTCTTTTTACTATTGTTTTAGGATATAAAAGGATAATAACACCTTATATTTCCCGTTTAATAGAAACCGATATATAATTTATCCTACATTTAAGAATAGTCTATCACAATTTTAGTAATTTTTAATATCAAAATTTACAATTCTTTTGTTTCTTTAAGAAGAAATATCTTGGGATTTTTTGTTTTTATCCGTGATAAAGACGATATTGATTCTAAAGTATCTCGCAAAACGCCAAGGGAACGCTGGCTTAGTAAATCTATTTTTACCAACCCCATATTTTCAACCGAATACATATCAGGCTGTGTAACAATTAGTCCTAAACCTTTATTCTTTGCATATTCTAAAGCGATATAGTTTATTATAGGTTTTTTTGTGATTACAATTCCGCTGGGATGAATACTATTATGTCTTGGAAAGCCGGCTAATTTTGAAGCTATGCAGACTATTGTTTCCCATGGTTCAATATCCAGTTTTAATGATTTTGTCTCGGGAAATTTTTGAGTTAGATAAGGCAGATTTTTTGCACTTGTCCAAGGAATAAGCTTATTAAATTTTGCAATTTCTTGTTCCGAGATTCCGAATACTTTAGCAGTTTCTCTAAATGCGGAGCGGGCACGGAATGTAATTGTTGTAGAAATCATTGCAACATGATCGTAGCCGTATTTTTCAAATACATACTTTACTATTTCATCTCTTTCTTTCCATGAAAAATCGATATCTACATCAGGCGGAGACGTCCTTCCCCGGTTTAGGAATCTTTCGAAATATAAATTATGTTTTACCGGATCAATTTGAGTTAGTCCAAGACAGTACGCGACCAAACTATCTGCCGCGGAACCGCGACCGACAGTAAGCATATTTCTTTTATGAGCTTCGCGCACAATATCCCAAACGATCAAGAAATAATCCGAATACCCCAAATCATCAATCACCTCAAGTTCATACTGCAAGCGCTTAACCGCCTTATCCGTTATAGGTTTATAGCGATCTTCCAATCCTCTAAAAGCAATTTTCCACAAGTATGAAAAAGCCGACTCTCCTTTGGGAAGAGGAAAACCAGGAAATTTATATTTACCGAATTTAAGATTAATGTTACAATGTTTTGCAATATAGTCCGCATTCCATATTGCCTCCGGTAGTGCTTTCCAAACAGCATTTAATTCTTGCGGAGTTTTTAAACCGAATTCCGGATCAACTAAGTCGCTTTCCTGCAAATTCTCTATCGTTGTATTTAATCTTATTGCGGTTACCGTTTTATGCAGAAGGAAATCTTTTGACGCAAGGAAATATGCCGGATGTGTTGCAACAATTTGTAAATTATTTTTTCTCGCAAAATGATAAAGCTTGCGTGTATGTCCTTTTTGTTTTTCGGTTACAATTAACTCAACATAAAGATTCTTTCTCAGTTTAGAATTGAGAGTTAATTGCTCCAGAAATTCCAACGATGAAGTTAAAATGAAAAGATTATCCGGTAGTTCATGAATTAAATTGATCAAAGAGAAATCGTCTTTTAATTTTCTTGAAGTAATAATTTTACATAACTCGGAATAGCCCTCATTATTTTTTGCAAGGAATATCGCATTTATATTTTTGTTGTTCGGACTATCAATCCAAGCACCAAGTATAGGTTTAATGTTTTGCTCTTCCGCCCTTTTTGCAAATTGGATTAGTCCGTACATTCCGTTTGTATCCGTTAAAGCTACATACCGGCTATCGCTCTTTTTTGCAGAAGTTATTAAATCATCAATAGAAATAACGCCCTGCAGAAGCGAATAAGTTGAATGTGCATGTAGAGTAAACATAGTCTTTTATTATTAAGTTAAAAGATTAGTTTAAGAATTATGCTGTAATTAATTCATTTTAAATAAATTAAATTACTATTACTATCATAAATCTCATCGACAATAATTTCTTTCCTAACGGAGTTGCAAATTATTATTTCACCGGCTGATTCAATATCTGATATTGTCATCGTTTGTTCAAGTACTTTTCTTTTACTAATGATTTGTTGTCGATAACACCCATTCAAAATATTTAATTCCAACGGTGGTGTAAATATCTTATTGTTAACGGTGAATAAAACATTTCCAACAGCACTTTCAAGTAATTGTTCTTCGTCATTGTAAAAAACGATATCATAATAGCCATTAGCTTTAGCAGTTTTGTAGTCTATATCCCAAGTCCGGTATGTTGTCTTAAAATTATAAAATTGTTTCTCAGCTATATTCTTTCGTTTTACCAATAAAATCTTAACTTTTTTATTATTGCTAAAAATTTCCTCAAAACCAACATTTACATTTCCCCATTTGCTTAAACTCAACCGCACTTTATATTTTTTATTTGAAAGCAGAGATTTTGATAACTTGATCAAAGTCGAAACTATTTTTTTCTTATCAAATTTAAAAAGAAAATAGTCCGATGAATATTGTAATCTTTGCAGATGCAGATTCAGTAAAAAATACACTCCATCCTCAAATAAAATTGATTCCAACAGCTCAAAATATTTTTTCGGTTCAGTTATAAACTTTCCCTTAAGCAAAACTTCCTTGTATTCATCTTTCGTATCACTATCCCAAACAATGCCGCTTCCTAATCCAAATTCCGATTTACCACTTCCTTTATCAACTGTTAAAGTTCTGATTGCTATGTTAAAAGTTGTTTTTTTATTTGTTATTAAGCCAATAACCCCTGTGTAAATTCCTCTCGGCTCTTTTTCCAATTGAGATATTATTTCCATAGTTTTAATTTTAGGTGCGCCGGTAATTGATCCGCATGGGAAAAGATTTTTGATAATATTACTTAAGTGAGTATCTTTCAATTTACCTTGTACGGTAGAAGTCATTTGAAACAAGGTTTCATACTTTTCAATTTCAAATAATTTAGGAACATTAACCGAATTTATCTTTGAAATTTTTCCAATATCATTTCTCAATAAATCTACAATCATTACATTTTCAGAAATATTTTTTTCGTCGTTTCTTAATCTCTGCACTAATAAATCATCGTCTAATTTATTTGGAGCACGCTTCAATGTCCCTTTCATTGGTTTGCTTTGTACAATTTTGAAATCTGTTTCAAAAAATAATTCAGGAGAAAACGACAGTATAAAATTATCATCCAAATTGATAAAAGCAGAGTATTTTGATGACTGATTAAAGATTCCCTTTAAGAAAAATCCGGTTAAGTCTTTGTGCTCAAGATGAAATTTTAGCTTCGTAGTATAATTAACCTGATAACAATCACCATTTGCAATATAGTTTTTAATTTTCTCAACAGATTTAACATACTCTTGTTTACCTGTATTGAGAATATAATTCCTAGTTTTGTTTTCGTTAGTTAAGAAACGTTCGGAATCACTGAAATTAATCATGTTGGAGTTAATAATCTCAATATTCTTCTTATCATAGAACAATAAGCGCAGCTTTGAATTAATATTTTCTAATGGGAAATGGGAGTATACATTTGCCGGTTGAAAGTAATAACCGATTTCATACGGAATTAAAGCCATTCCCACTAAATTATCTTTTTTTGATAAGATATCGGCTTCTCTTAGAATTCTTTCAATACTTTCTTTGTTAGCGGCTTCCAAAACTACTTTAGGAATTTTTAAAAAATACGACGTTGGGTTTTCATAAATATTCGGTGTATAAAAAAATGCCGAGTTTGTATTTCCCTCAATAAAATCAAGTATTTCGGTAATTCTTATCATTTATCGTAAATCCAATTTTCAATCATTCTGTAACCGTATTCGGTTAAAATTGATTCCGGATGAAATTGTACCCCTTCTAAGTTAAACACTTTGTGACGTATTCCCATAATTTGATTTCCTTGAGAACGTGATGTTACTCCAAAATCAGCGGTTAAACTACTCTGCTCAATTACCAACGAGTGATACAAGCCTACTTTTATCAAGTTCGGAAGAGAGGAATAGATTCCAGAGTTGTTATGAGTAATATAAACCGATTTACCGTGCGTTGGATTTTCGGTTTTAATTATTCGGGCTCCGTATGCTTGGGCAATTACTTGATGTCCTAAACAAACACCTAAAATTGGTTTTTCCTTTCCTAATCGTAAAACAACATCTAAAGAAATCCCGGCATTATCGGGTCTGCCCGGACCAGGAGAAATTACAATTTTATCCGGTGATAATTTTTCGATTTGCTCTATCGTTAATTCGTCATTTTTATAAACCTCTACATCAGAGATAAATCTCTTTAGATATTGATAGAGATTGTAAGTAAACGAATCGTAATTATCGAGCAATAATATTTTCATACTTTTTGGTTCTCTATTTTACTTGCCATCAGCAATTTAATGATTACCAAATTCAGTTATAGATTATTAAGTAATCAAGCATCCCCTAATTTTATTGACGAATACCCGAACTTATCTCTTATTTTTGTAATTGCACGAAACATTTTCTTCCGGATTGTGTCTTTATCATCGAATAAAAATTCCTGTTCGGAAAACTCACTGAATTTTGTAAGACGTATTCCTATTAGTCTTATACTAACACGACGAGTATACGCTTTACGGAAAAGATTAAGTGCAGTATCAAAAATTATTTTATCGTCGTCGGTTGGTTTAATTGTTTTTTCTCTTGTCAGCGTTACAAAGTCGGAGTAACGTAATTTAATGCTAATAGTTGAAGCCTGCCAATTCTTGTTTCGCAAAAGTTGACATACTTCACCGGTAAGTTTGAATAATGTCGTTTCAATTTTCGTTTTGTTTATTTCATCTTTGCCGTAAGTTCTTTCTTTGGAAATACTTTTTCTTTTTTGCGGCGGATTAAGATATTTATGTCCGCCTCCGTTTGCTTTTTTCCAAAGCGCCGAGCCATACTTACCAAATGCAACTAAAAAATAATCCTCCGGTACTTTTGTAATATCGCCTATAATTCTAAATCCTTTTTCATGCAATGCTTTCTGCATTACTTTGCCAACACCTGGAATTATTTCAACCGGTAAAGGTGAAAGAAATTCTTTCTCCATTCCAGGTAAAACGTAAGTTATACCTTTGGGCTTAGCATAATCGGAGCAAATTTTTGCTATTGTTTTGTTACTGCCGATTCCAATTGAACAAGGAAGTGAGAGCTTTTCCTGGATTTCTTTTTGTAATTTTGAAGCAAAGGCAAACATGGAACCGTAAATGCGCTGAGTCCCGGTAAAGTCCATATAAAATTCATCTATCGATGCTTGTTCGATTTGCGGAGCATACTGTTTGAGGAGATGCTTAACGGCTTTTGAAAAACGGCTGTATTCTTTATGATGCCCGTGAAGATAAATCCCGTTCGGGCAAAGCCGGTACGCTTGTCTGATTGGCATAGCGGAGTGCAGCCCGTATTCGCGTGCCTCATACGAACACGCTGCTACCACTCCCCTGCCGTATTCGGGATTCGCTCCAACTATAACCGGTTTTCCGTTTAGCAAAGGGTCAAATATCCGTTCTACGGAAACAAAAAACGAATCAAGATCGAGATGAAATATTGTACGCATATGATAGATGGTTGAAAGTTTAAAGGTCAAAAATTTGTCGGACTCAATAAAAAGTTTATAAATCCGGTGTAGTTAAAAAGTTTTCCCAAATGAAAATCAGATCAGAAAAATAAGTATTGATATCATTTATTTTTTTAATATAACATTTTTTGCTATTCCCCACTAAATACACTAAATTAACAATTATGTTAATTATCTATATTTATTAAATGAATCTCGAAAAAATAAATAATGTCGACAAATTATTATTGAATATTAACGATATAGCGAAGTTGCTGTCCATAAGTAAGGAATCTGCTAAAGTTACAGCTGCACGTTATGTGAAAAAAGGAATTTTAATTAGAGTAAAAAGAGATTTATATATTACGAAAACAAAATTTGTCTTGCTCAAAGAAGAAGAACTCTTTCAAATAGCCAATTTAATTCAAACGCCATCTTACGTTTCACTCACAACGGCTTTAAGTTATTATGAAATCACAACTCAACAACAAAGAAACTTTATAGAATCCGTTGTATTAAAAAGAAGTAAAAATGTAATAGTAAGTAATGTCGAATTTACTTTCACTAAAATAAAAAAAGAGTTATACGAAGGATTCGAATTAAAAAATACATTTTTCATTGCGGAACCCGAAAAAGCTTTAGCTGATGCAATTTATTTAACTTCTCTTAAAAGGTACAATTGTGATTTTGAGGCTATTGATTTTAATAAAGTAAATAAAAATTCCATTTCAGCTTATTTAGAAAACACAAACAAACGAACAATGTTATTTTGGGCAAATTTATGCAAGACTTACAAAATTTAGAAATATTTGAAATTGAAGTCTTGGAACTTCTAAACAGCTTTAAAATTTTGGAACAGCTTTATTTCGGCGGTGGAACAATGCTTAGATTATGTCATAATCTAAATAGATTTTCAACGGATTTAGATTTTTGGCTTAACAATTCGAGCGATTCCAAAATTATATTTCAAAAAACAAAAAATGTTTTATCGAAAAAATATTTAATGTTAGATTCTGCAAACAAGCAAAATACACTTTTATTTCAATTTCGTTTTCCTGCCGTTAAGCGGAGTTTAAAAATTGAGATAAGAAAAAATCAAACTAACTTTGATTGGGAACGGAAAATTGCATTTTCAAGGTTTACCACTAAGCAAGTTCAAGTAAAAGGATTAACGCTTGAACAAATGATGAAAAACAAAACGGCAGCTTTACTTTCCCGAAAAATCATAAGAGATGCTTTTGATATTCAATTCATGATAATGAGAGGAATTGAAATACATGCTAATAAAAACGAACTTAAAGAAATGTTAAAAATTATACAGAATTTTAAGTCTCTGGATTTCAAGGTCATATTAGGTTCAGTTTTAGATAGCAAAAAAAGAGAATTTTACGTCCAGAATCACTTCTCGTTATTAAAAGAAGAAGTTCTTAGAAAATTAAATGAAATTAGTTGATGTAATTCAAAAGCGATGTAACCTGTTCCGAAACAAATTTGTTTGTCATTAAAACAGGTCACACCGTTTAACTAATTATGCTGTTTGTGCGCTTAGCTCATTATACTTTTCAAGAGCTAAGTCGTTTAATTTTGTTCTCAATTCTTTCGATATTAAAACTTTGTCATAATACTTATCATCCTTTCCTTTTTCACTGGGAACACTTACAAATAACCCGTTTGTACCTTCAACTAAAGTGAAACCTTTTATAATTATTCCCTCTTCCGTTTCAAGATCAAAAAAGGCTTTTGTTTTGGTATTGCCGTCGTAAGGGTTCATTCTGTTAATTTTCATGGTGTTGCCTCCGTTAAATTTGTTAGTAAAAATAATACATGACTAATTCTACAACTAATAAAATGCCGGTTTAATTACAGCCATGTCTATTATATGCGATTTATAATACATGGATTTTTATATGAATAAACTTATTAATAAAAAAAAAAATAATCAAATATTAATTTATAAAATTGATTTAAGAATTAAAAGGGAAAAATTAAGTTGATTGTTTCGGTTTTTGATATACTTCAGAAATTATTAAAATGTGTGGTCTTCTATTTTAAGTTTCTAAGAACTTCTCTAATCTCGGATAAGCTTTAACAATTGCCGGAGGCATTTTAATTTTTGCGTGGTCCTTCAAATAGTGCATCAACTCAAATGCATTTGCCACTGCATCTCCGTGCGGATGGTTATTCGTAATTATAAAGACCTTTTTTACCTTATCGTAAACTTCTTTTATCTTTTCGCTTATTTCTACAAGTTCGCCAGGCAAGTAAAGATATTCATATCTAGCGCTTCGTTCTTCGTAGGTTTGTTTTTTACCGAAGTTGTTTAACGACTTTTTCCATGCTTCGGTATTTCTTCCGTGAAAACGAATATATGCCGTTTCATTACCAACAACCGGGTTAAACTCGATTGCTTCTCCAATTTGCGGCTGATCGATTGTGCAAAAGGTAATTGTTTTAGCTTTCTTTCCTTGCCACGATTTATGCCTGACTTCAACAAATTTATCGTAGCCTTCAAACTTTTTTATCAGCTGTCCCAGATAATCAATATTAGGTTCCGTAGATGCAAACGAGTATGGAAATTGCATTAATACTCCGCCCAACCGTTCCGATTCTTTTAGAATGTCCAGATTATACCGCACTGCATGGACTTGTTCTTCTGTAAAAGAATGTTTATGTGTGAAGTCCATATGCAGCTTAACCGTAAAGAGAAATTCATCTATTTCTTCAATTTGCCGCAGCCAACTTTTAATAATGTTAGAAGCAAGATATGTGTAATATGTGGAGTTTACTTCAACAGTATTAAAGTAACGCGAGTAATACTTCAACCAGCTAAATTCTTTAGATTGCGAAAACGGGTAAAAGTTAGGTGCCCAATCGTTATAAGACCAGCCGGCTGTACCGACATAAAGTTTTGGAGTTTTCATAAATGATTAGTAGAACGCAGACCCGCCTCAGCGGACAAGTTTGTTATGAGTAATTATGGTTCACACGGATTTAGATAATTATCACAAACTTGCAGTTTTCTATTTTTGCAACTTCTTGAGCATGGAACGATTCGAAACCGCTTTTTAATTTCGCC
>BDSW01000099.1 GCA_002898175.1 bacterium BMS3Abin04 | reverse complement strand
ATCCAAAATTTTTATTGCTGACTTTTCTCATTTTTTCGACCACTTCTTCTTTAACAAATGGTAATTCTCCGCTTGATATTATTTTATAATATAAAGTTATGCCCGACTTTTTACTCAACACAAATACACGGTCGGCAATTTTTATCTTTACATACCCGTCGTTCTGTGCATCAAATAGATTTTGCAAATGTTTGATGTCTGTAACAGAATTTAAGTAATCAACTAATTTGCTATCGCTCATATCCGACAAAGATTTTAGCTCATCGCTTTTCACAACCGGATCAACCGTATTAACCAAACCGGCTTCTTGATGGTGATTTTCGTTACTTGTCTTGAAAGCTTGACCCATTAAATATAATCCAAAAGTAACCACAAGTGTTGCTCCTATTCCCAACGCAATTTTCATCATCGCCCTGCTTCTTGATTCCGCTCTTACCAAATAGAGAATAATTGCAATTACAATTAGCATTACTCCGTAAAAAGCAACAACCGTAGGTCCGCTCGGCAGATCTGCAACGTAGGAAATATACAATCCAATTACACTAACGAAAACTCCAAGAGTCCAACCGATTATTAATTGTTTCCAAAGAACATCGGTAATTAACATGGAAGCAACGGCGGGAACCACCAGAAAAACAAAGACCAAAAGAACTCCAGCCGTACCAACCGAATGTGTAATCACAATTCCGAATGAAACATAAAAAAGGAAATCCCAAAAGCGAACCGACATACCGCGCTTGTATGCTTCTTCGGGATGTTCTGAGATTAAAATAAATTTATCTCTATAGATAAAATGAAAAATTCCAACTATTGAATAAACTATTGCCGCTTTTAGAATTGTTGACCATTTAACCCACAAAATACTTCCTGTTAAAATTTCCTTAATATGTTCGGCACCGTGCGGGGCTTTATCAATAACCAAAATTGCAATTGAAGCTGCAATTGCATACGTTAGACCGATAATTGCTTCCTGCGGTATTTTTTCATTTCTATAACGTGAAATAGAAAAAACCGCCGCACCGATAAAAGCAAACGCCAGTGAAAACCAATAAGCGCCGGTTGTCCCCGGCATTACACCAAACAGAAACCCTACGGTAGTTCCTAAGGCTGCAATTTGCGCAAGTGCGAGATCGACAAATATTACTTTGCGCCGCAATACATGTAAGCCTAAATATGAATGTATTCCCACAAGAATAAGACATTCAAAGAATGCCGGAGCCATTATGTCCCAAATACTTAAGTTCATTTTACTTCCTGATTATTCATAATTAAAACAAACTAAGTTCTTTTGAGGAACTTAGTTTGTTAAATTGTTATTTACTGTTCTTCTACTTTTTTAAATGCTTCACTTAAATGATCAACCCAATAATCCGTTAACTTAAAAACATTCTCCGTTCCCGGAGCGCCGTTGACATACATAGGAACAATTACCGGAATTGCCCCTACTTTATTACAAATTTTCTTTACTTTATATTCGTCAAAATAATTTGCAGCCAACACAACTTTTACCTTATTCTTTCTCATATCTTGAACAAGTTCCTCAACATGTTTGGGCGATGGCGGGATTCCGGGTTTTGGTTCAACATGACCTATTACTTCAATTCCAAATAGTTGTTTAAAATAAATCCAATTTTTATGATAAGCTACAATCTTTTTCCCTCTGAAAATCATACCTTTTTTTAACCATCCTCCGAGATCCTCAATTAACTTTTTACCTTTATACTCTTTACTTGAAAGAAAATCTATCAGTTTTCCGGAATCGGCAAGTTTGGTTAACAATTTGCCGCCCATTAGTTTCACAAGTTTTTCTCCGAATACATGTTTGTCAATTTCATCTTTAAATTTCTTTAGATTTTTTTGATAGAATGCAGAATTTGCAGGATCGTTTTTCTCAAGACCGATTTCAATATTTTCCGCAATTACTTTAAGATTCAACGGACTTGATGTGATGTGCGGATTTCCGTAAATATGCAGACCCCCTTCACTTCTTGAAAGATTAGTGGGTTTATCCAATAGGTCAATACCATCGTAAGCAGCAACAAATCCCGGTTGACCTGATCTGATTTTTTCATTTTTCGATAAATCAACAAGCGTAGGAACCCAGAGTTCCAAATCCAATCCCGTGGAAACAAATACGTCTGCTTTACTTAGCATAACCGCAAAGCTTGGTTTAGGTCGAACAAAATGAGCATCTTCATCACCTTGAACTATATAATGAACATCAACTTTATCACCGCCTATATACTTTGCAATGTCGGCATAAGTTGAAAGCGTAGTTACAACATTAAGTTTACCGGCAGCGTATAAAGTAATTGATGATAATAAAATAATACCAAATATATTTTTTACAATTTTCATTTTTATCTCCATTAATATCTGTCATGTTTATGCGGACCAACAGCCCACACCATTTGTAGTCTTAACGTATTTGCAGACTCGGGTAAAACATTCCCGTTCATGTAACTATACTGTAAACGCATTCTTACCCAATGACTCTGCCACCAAGTAATATAGGGAACTACCTGATAGGTATATTTCGAACTATTATTAACCTCAAAAGGCTGGGTATAATCGAACCTTGTTCCTATTTGCCATTGTTCCGCCAATTTATAATCAATATATGAGTATCCTCCCAAAGCTTTAATGTTTTGGTTTGGTGCAACTTCTTTATTTGCATAGTATAGTTCGGATCTCCAAAGAAAGGAATGGTAAAGCGCTTGGTTAACAGGTTCCCAAAAGATTGTTAAATCCACTCCGCCTAAAATAGTATTGCGTGTATCCTCAACTACTTTTATTCCATTATCAAACCCCTTAAAATTGTTTCGACCGTACATTGCGGTTAAACCAAATTCTAAATAAGCATTCCGCGATAGATCATAATAATTTTTCAAGTGCATAAGTATTGAGGGAAACGAAAACATTTCTCCTCCAAACAATTGATCGTTTTGTCCGTTTGTTATTTCTACAATTAAATTGTTTGCATCGGCTGTAATTGAAGGCATAAGCCAATTAAACGAAAGCCCTATTTGATTTAACCCGTCTTCTCCTAAAATTGTTGTTAGAGCAAGAGGAAAATCGAACTGATCGAGAGAATGTACATGCCACCGGTTAACAACGCCGAATTGCTGACGGAATTTTCCGGCGGTCAAACTAATTTTAGGAAGAAAATTTGACCAAGTTACATAAGCTTCTCCCAATTCAACTCCATCAGGGTGAACTTCCACAGCCACTTTGGTTAAACTGAAAGGGTCTAAATTACCTTGGATATGTATGCCTAAAGTTCTAAAATAAGCGCCGGTTCTTGCGCCCTCTCTAAAACCGTCCTTATTCAATATAAACTGTCCGTACGCATCACCGGTAACACTAATCTCGGGATTAATTGCCTGCAATGCTCTTTGTCCGCTTTTAAATACTTTTGTTTTTTTCTCTTTGCTCTTTTCGTTGGAAGCCGTTTGTGCCTCATTTAAAAGTTTTTCCAAATCATTTTCATTCTGTTTTTCTTCTAATGCTTTTATCCGTTTCTCTAAATTTGCAATTTTAGCAGAATCCTTTTTCGCTACATTTAAAGAATCTTGTGCAAATGTGAATCCGCTAAAAAGGAAGACGAATAAAAGCATACTTTTGATGCACTTATTCATACTCTTACCTATAATATTGTAGAATAAATAATTTATTTAGTTAAATATGGTTATTATTTAAACAAACAATTATTTATTAGGTGGAGATTTGTTAGTGAGGTTTAGTTTAATATAGTGCGGTAAATTGGTAATTCTATTCGGAATTGGCTTTATTCTCGGCTTTGGAAACTTAGCTTGAAACACAATAAAAAATGCAAACGTAAAAGAAACAAGCGTAATATTAAGAATATAAGCCGGACAATTATAATGGTCTTTAAGATCAGGACGATGATTGTGAAGCAGAGGAGAAGCAATAAAGAGCGCAGCAAAGCTTATGGTTCCGAATAACAATAATATTTTTGCTGCTCTTTTCATTAAATAAGACATTAACATTTTATTTATGTAAAAATACCTAATCTCATTTTAACTTTCAATCCAAACAATACGCCTATTTAATTAAATATAAGTAAATCAATTTTTAGAGTCTTTGAGATTCAGCATTTAAATTGAAAAGTGATCGAAATAACAATTTCCATATATGTTAAATAAATTATTCCATGCTATTAACTCGGCATATTGATAATAGGATACCGGTTTAATATTTTGTATACTTACATATGGAAAAATTAGATTTACGAACAGCAAGCAAAGAAACAAAAGAAGCAATACGTCTAAGAGCGATAGGTCTAGTTGAAGAAGGGAAAACCCAAAAAGAAATAGCCTCATTGTTATGTGTTAATAAAAATTCTGTTAACACTTGGTACAAAAACTTCAAGAAATATGGCTACCAAGGACTCAAAGAGAAGCCACAAGGACATAAGGAAGGTATTGGTAGATTATTAACAAAAGAACAAGAAAAACAAGTACAAGAATTGATAATAGATAAGATGCCTGATCAATTAAAATTACCCTTTGCCTTATGGACAAGACGGGCAATAGTAGAGTTGATTAAAAGAGAATTTGGAATACCCATTGCAATACGAACTATGGGGATTTACCTGGGCAGATGGGGATTTACAGCGCAAAAGCCGAAGAAGAAAGCATATGAAAAAAATAATGAAGCAGTAAAAAAATGGTTTGAGGAAGAATATCCTAAAATAAAAGAGCAAGCAAAACAAGAAAAAGCAGAGATACATTGGGGAGATGAAACCGGAGTTAAAAACGAATGCCAGGATGGACGGTCTTATGCACCAAAAGGAAAAACATCTACAAGAACTAAAATGGGAAAACGTCTTTCGCTAAATATAATTTCAACTATAACCAATCAAGGCAAGGTAAGATTTATGACATATAAGGGAACTATGAACTCAGCGATGTTAATAAAATTTCTTACCGGAATAACTAAAGGTAAAAAGAAAAAGATATATCTTATTCTCGATAATCTTAAGGTGCTTCATAGCAATCCGGTAAAACGATGGATGGAAAAGAATACTTCTAAAATAGCTCTGTTTTTCTTGCCGTCCTATTCTCCGGAAAGAAATCCGATGAATATCTGAATTATGGCCCAAAATATGGTTTGTCTCAAAAAGTGATGCCCCAAAATGACGAGCAACTTAAAAATAATGTGCAATCACACATGAAACTTTTGCAAAGAAAACCAGATGGAGTAATTAAATATTTCAAACACAAATGTATAAAATATGCAGCTTAATTATATCCTAAATGATATAAGCCAGGTTAATAAATTATCTAAAAGCTACAAATATAGAATTAGGTTTACTTTTAAACTTCGGTTAGAAACCTGAAATAAAAAGAAAAATTTTTACTAATGATAGAAAACATGCTATGTAAATCTGTATTCTATCAGAATTTTATTATAGGAAAAATATTATGAATACAAATTTAAAAGGGAAACATTTTCTTTCCACAGATTATTGGACAAAACAAGAACTTGATACTGCCTTTGAAGTGGCATTTGATTTAAAGAAAAAATTCGCACTCGAAGAACCGACCAGATATTTGAGAGATAAAACTTTATTTATGCTCTTCTTCGAACAATCGACACGAACCAGGAACTCAATGGAAGCGGGAATGACGCAGCTCGGCGGACACGCACACGATTTAACTCCCGATAAAATACAACTCTCGCACGGTGAAACAGCAAAGGACACGGCAATTATACTTTCGAGAATGGGACACGGAATTGCTTCGCGGAATTGTTTTTACGGAATTGGCAAAGACTATCTTGCAGAAATGGCCGAACACTCGCGCAAACCCGTTATGTCGCTCCAAGATGATGTTTATCATCCGTTTCAAGGCATGGCTGACTTGATGACAATATTCGAATATTTCGGGAAAAATCCAAAAGGGCTGAAAGTAACCGTTTCTTGGGCTTACGCAGATACGCACTCAAAACCTTTATCCGTCCCGCAAACACAAGCGTTGCTTTTTCCTCGTTACGGAATTAATTTAACAATTGCTCATCCGAAAGAATTTCCGTTAAGTCAAAACATAATTGAGAAAGCAAAACAAAATGCCGAGAAAGGCGGCGGAAGCATCCGCTTTACAAATGATATGGACGAAGGATTTGAAGGCGCTCACATTGTTATTCCAAAAAATTGGGGCGGATTTGGCGCTTACGGTGTTCAAGAATATCTAGATAATGAAGAAGAATGTAAAAAAGAAATGTCTGTTAATTTGGAAAAATATCATTCGTGGATATGCGACAACCGTAGGATTAAACTTGCAGATAAAGGTGTAAAGCTGATGCACGCATTACCAGCCGACCGTAATCACGAAGTAACAGATGAAGTAATTGATAATCCCGATATTTCAATAGTCTTTGACGAAGCAGAGAATAGATTACATACAGCAAAAGCTATAATGGCATTAACAATGTAAATTTAATAGAACACGGACGACGCGGGAGATTATGATTTATACAGTTATTAACCTAATCCCTGCAAATCCATTTAATCTGCGTTGTCCGTGTTCTATCTTTTTTCTATCCTAATAATATTAACCGGGCAGTTTTGTGAGGCAATTAAATTTTCTTCCAGTTCGTCATCACTGACTTGAGCATTATAAATCCTTTTTTTTTCTTTACCTTCGACAAGAACACTCTTCCCATCCTTTTTTGAAATCCGCCAACGACCCGGAGCCACTTCTACGCAGGCATTACAACCGATGCACTTTTGTCTGTGATGAATAATTCTGAACATTAAACGGCATCTTCCATTCTGTATAATTTATCGGATGGACGAATAACTTCCTCGATCGGCATTGAAAAATTATCTCCTTTTTTCACCAGCTCAACCGGTTTATCATCAAGTCGTAATTCTTTAACGCGGGTTTTAATTACTCCTGTAGTTGGACCTGCAATTAAAACTTCATCTCCTACTTTTAAGGTTTCGGTCTCTAATTTAAACTCACCGACACTTAACTTTTTAAAATAATTTACACCTTTACCTAAAAACACTTTTCTTTTTGTAGCTTTAGAACCGTATGTATCGCTCCACTCTCCCATTTTTCTACCAAGATAGTAACCGTCCCAAAATCCGCGATTGTAAACGGTTGCCAATTCTTCTTTCCACTTTTCTATTTTTACTGATGTGTAAGTTCCTCCGGCAATAGAGTCAACGGCTTCACGGTAGCATTTAGTTGTTGTATAAACGTAATCGGCAGAACGACCTCTTCCTTCAATCTTGATTACCTCAACTCCGGCGTCAATTATTTTATCGAGAAAATCAATCGTACATAAATCCTTTGCGCTCATTATGTATTCGTTGTCTATTAAAAACTCCGTACCTTCTTCTTTTTCCGTAACCATATACTCCTTTCTGCAGTCTTGTGCGCAAGCTCCCCTGTTGGCAGAAGAATAATGAGCATGCAGACTCAAATAACATTTACCGGAAATTGCCATGCAGAGCGCGCCATGAGCAAAAATTTCAATCTTTACAAGATCACCGTTTGGTCCGGTTATTTCTCTTCTTTTAATTTCTCTTGTAATTTCTGCAACCTGCTTTAGACTCAATTCCCTTGCAAGAACCATTACATCAGCATAAGTTGAATAAAACTCAACTGTTTCAATATTGCAAACGTTTGCTTGAGTGGAAATATGAACCGGCACTCCGGCTTTTCCTGCATAATTCATAACCGCATGATCGGAAGCTATTACTGCTGAAATATCACACTCCTTAGCTTTATCAACTATTGAACGCATAAGCTGCAAATCGTGATCGTACATAATTGTATTGAGAGTAATATAGGATTTTACATTCTTCTCTTTACATATATCTGAAATCTTTTGTAGATCATCGAGTGTAAAATTTATAGATGAGCGTGCGCGCATGTTTAATTGCTCAATTCCAAAATAAATCGAATCGGCTCCGGTTTTTATTGCTGCTCTCAAAGCTTCGTAAGAGCCTACCGGCGCCATTACTTCTATTTTATTTATATTCGTTAACACTCTACTTCACTTTCTATTTTGTTTTGAATTATTTTAAGACAAACAATCCGGTTATTAAAAATACATCATGTTTTTAGGGTTACAAAGGTAATAAAATTATATAAATGTTAGATGTGAGATGGTTTTAAAGGAAAATATTTGATTCGTCAATGGATTTAATGCCTTAAAATTGCATTTTATTTATCAGTTCCTTAGCAAAAGATTCAACAAATTCAGTAAAAAATTGCTCCTTAATTTTAACTTCAAATTTATCGCTTCCATCTTCTTTTTTTTATCCCAAAAAATAAATTCTCCCGTTTTGCTCCTTTAAATATGTAATTACTTCACTATGAAAACTATTCCCACTTTTTTTAATAATCGATTGCACTTCGTTATTTTCGTTCATACCGTCTTTTATTTATTATAATAAAATTCACTTCTAATTCCTCTTAAAACTTAAATAAAATCTATTTTATATTCAATTTATTACGAGACTTCGTATTGTTGAAACAGATTAATTATGTATTTTTGCTTAATCAATTTTAACTTTTGGGATAACAATGAAAGTAGCAATAGTAGCATTATTGGTTTTTCTTGTAAACATACCTTTCGGCATTTGGAGAGCAAAACAAGTAAGTAAATCTCCAAAGTGGTTTTTAGCAATCCATTTACCAATTCCAATTGTTATATTTTTAAGAATATATTCCGGCATGGGTTTTCAGCTCTATACTTATCCTATTCTGGTAACGGCATTTTTTCTCGGTCAGTTTTTAGGCGGAAAGATTAAAAACGGTAAACCTGCCAAGGCTATTAATAAATAAAAAACGTAAATCGTGAACGGCAAGCTATAAGCCGATCATAACTCTCATTCCGGGTTTGATCCGGAATCTAGAAAATTAATTATAGATACCGAAATAAATTCAGTATAACATTTTTAACTTTTGAGACAACTTAACTTTTTATTCAAATTCATAGACAGGAATGTTCGCATTGCTGTTTTAAGATATCTAACTCCGTATTCTTTCAGAGACCATTTCCTTAACAACTTCTTCTTTAGTTACAGACATTATTTTTCTCCTGATAATTAAAAATGTAACAGAATCCCGGCTATTCCAGCTGCTAAACCGACTACAACATTTATTGCTTTTAATATTATAAAACTTTTTTGTGAAATTGCCAGCAGCGGCAAAGTTCCGTGCCCGTCTTGAACTATGGAACTGGCTAATAAAATACTAAACGGAATTGTTCCGCTAGCGAATAGAGTAACAAAAATTAAATGTGGACCCGATTCCGGGATAATCCCAATCGATACTGCAATTAACAATACAATAAAATAATTCGAATGTATCCAAGCATCAATATCAAGAAAAGACTGCAGATAATAAAGAAATAGAAGAGTTCCGAAAGTCCACAGAAAAATTCTTAATAAATGTTTCTTTAAAACGTGTTGCCAGAGGTGCTTTTCAAGGAAATGATCGGGTACGGTTGATACAACATAAAGTCCGAAGACGGTTGTAATAACTAAAGAAATTCTTATCCAGTTTTCTTCGTCGGCAGAAACTGAATTGGTAGCAAGTAATGCAAGAAATACTACAAGCATTCCAATTAATAAGGCTCTTGGGAAAGTTATATTAACAAGCTGTTTCTTAATCAAATTAAGCGATAGACTACGATATGTATCTTCACTATGCAATTCAAATCCGTGAACATCACTCCCAAGAAGTAAAACTTCCTTTTTATAAAAACGGTCGGTTAAATATCCCACAATAAACCCAATAACGGAAATAATTGCCATCAGTAATACAGCTTTAACAGGAAAGAGAGAGAGCATAACATAAGCTTCGTCACCACTGGTGGCAATCATTGTAGCGACTAAAGCGCCGAAACTCACTACGCCGTGCGAGTAAAGCGATACAACTGTAAAGGCGCCCAGGCAGCCCGGTACTGTACCCAAGATAACACCGAGAACTATCTGACCGAATTTGCTTTTTCTAAGTTTATGCTGCCATTTACCATGCGTAATAACGTTTAAGTATTCTACCAGCATCATCATTGTAAAGACGAAGCTGGTAATAATTATTGACAGATTTACTATTTGAGAAAAACTTTTCATAGAATTAATTAAGACTTACTAAAAAGCAACCGGTAAGATGAATTTTTATTGGTTTGGATTCGCTTGTTCTCGTTTACGCCATTTCTTTAAATTTCTCAAGTAAAAAACTTCTTGATTATAATTCAATTTGATCAATTCACCGGAATTAACCAGGCTATCCAGATCACTTGACATGCCGCCGTCTTTTTCCAACAAACTTTCAACCGCATCATTTCGCATCGGATGAACTGCTGTTATGTTTAAAATGTCCTCAACAAAATTCCCGGTAGAAGAAAATTCATTTCCTTCGTAACCGATTATTAACTCGGCATCAATTCCTTTAGACTTAAATATTTGATATGCTTTATGAATCACTTCTATATCCGGAGGCACACATCCATTTTCTGCCGGCGGCCTGGTTGGAATCGATATGTAAGCTTTATTTGGATTTAAAGTTGCAATAAAGTCTGCAGCAGCGTTTAGTTCATCATCGTTATCGTTAAACCCCCTTACCAGCATAGTTTCGGTCGCAAGAAAATTATTAAATACATTTGAGAATATCTTTACCCCTTCTAAAACAGAACTGAAATTCACCCTTCCGTGAGGTCTATTAATTTTATGCCAAGTATTTTCATTGACCGTATCAATTTTTAACGATACCCAATCGGCTTTACTTAAATCCTCCCTAACTTCGGCATTACCGGTTAAAGAAGAGTTTGTAATTACGGCTATTTTTATTCCAAGTTTATGAAGAGCGGAAATACTTGTTCCCAAGTTAAGGTCGAGCGTCGGCTCACCGTCCGGGACAAAAGTTAGGAAATCAATTTTATTGTTTGACCTGTTTAAGAGCTTAATATGTTTTTCACATTCACCAACAATTTTTTCTGTTGAATAAAAAACTTTCCTTTCAATTTCCAGCTTTAGTGTATTTCCCAACTGGCAATAAACACAAGCAAATGTGCATTCTTTAGGAGGGATATTGTTAATACCTAAACTTTTTCCCAATCTTCTTGACGGTACAGGGCCAAAAACAACCGACATTATTTTATCCCTTTAATTTTTTCGCCTTTAACCACAACGAAGGAGCCCTTGCCGAATCCTTTAAGAATAGGTTCATCCGTTTTGATTTTATCCAAATCGTCAAAAATTGTCTGCCTAAACTCAAAATTAGAAAAGCCCGCCCTTTTCATACAGGAAAGTAATTCCTCGGTAGTATAAAAAGTAGCAAGTTTATAAAACGGATTTTGCTCTTTGTTAAGTGCGTACTCACTCCCTGCCGGGCGCTCTTTATCAACAAATCCGATTATAAATTTTCCGTGCAGTTTTAATATTCTGTTCACTTCAAAAAAGGCTTTCATCACATCATCAAGAAAACATACGGTTGTAACCATAAGGACATAATTGAACGTTGCCGAACCGATCGGCAAATTTTCTGCTGTTCCATCTATTACAATTAGCTCTCTCTCACCGGATAACCGGCGCATTTTACCTGACGGTTCAATACCGAATATCATTCCAAGCGGCGATGCAAATCTTCCGCTGCCAACACCTATTTCAATCCCCTTTCCTTCTTTAGGCAACAATTCCCTAATTGCTTTAAGCTCGGAATAATAGACATACTTGTTTTTGTCGAACCATTTTTCATATAATTCGGAATGGTTTTCAAAGGGTTCAATTTTAGCCATATCTCACAATCTTTTGTTGTTATTTACAATTTACCAAATTTATTTTACAGGATCCCAAATTACCAAAACAGTTGCTCCGTTTTTTGAAGAAAATGGTCCATGATTTTTACCGGCATGAATAATACGAAAAGCACCGGAGGAGTATGTTTCTCCTTCGCTCTCATATTCTCCTTCTAAAATTAAATGCTGTTCATTAAACAAATGTGAATGTGGTTCCATATAAAACCCTTTCGGCAATTTTAAGAGAACAGTCTGCGCTCCGTTTTCGTCCCGTAATGTTTTTATTCTTGTTCCCTTTGGGTATCCGTCTGCAGGTTCCCAACCCAATTCATCATAAATGTTTTTGATAGTTACCATAATATCCTCCTATACTTTTAATATTGCAGAAATCAATCGGTTCAGTACATGTCACCTATCCTTTAATCCTAATGTCCTTCGATGCTTTTTTTTAAAGTAGGTTTCTCTAATTGTTCAAGTTCATTATTTAAAAATTTGTTAAGCGCTTCGTCAACAATTAATTTCCTCGCTAAAAAAATTTTAGCATTTTTATCGTCAAGAACTTTAAATGCATTTGGACCAATGTTACCGACAATGAAATATTTTACACCTTCGTTTACTAAATCTATTAATCCGGAATGTTCATCGTCGTGTCCTAAGTTTTTTCGTCTATTCAATTCTTCAGTCTCCGTATCGTAGATAAGATAATACTTAGCATGACCAAATCGCTTTGCGATTTTTCCTTTGAGATTATCGTCATCAGCTGCAAATAATATTTTCATAACTACTTCAAAATTTATTTTCGAATTAACAATTCCTCCCTAACCATAGTATGACTGCAATTAGGACATTTTACAGTGGTACATTTAACACCTCTTTGGTGCGGAATTTTTTCTCCGCATTTTGCGCAGATACAATAACCGCCTGTTCCGAAGTTCCCCCCGCTATTTCTACCGTGTCCGCTACCTCTTCCCAATCCTCGCCCCGTTCCAATACTTTCGTTTCTGCCAAACATAATTACCTCCCTTTAATTATTGTTTGTAATACAACACTCGCCATGACCAAACCCGCCGGCAAGATTAAGCAGGTTTTTAGATTTGCACTGAGGACATTTAATTAGTGAGGTTCCTATATCTATTTTAAACATATGTCCACAATCCAAACACTTGATAAGATTATTTCTAAAATGAATTTTTCCGCCGTCTATTGTTAATAAATTCCCGAGCACTACAAAGTCGGCAATTTTCTTTCTTGCCTTTTCAATCAGTCTTGTAAAGGTTGAGCGAGATATTTCCATTTCTTCTGCTGCTTCGTTATGAGATAAACCAATAAAATCAGCCAAACGAAAAGCTTCGTATTCATCCAATGTTAAATGGGTTTGTTTTAATAACTTACTTTTAACTCCCACCGGCTTAAACCTTGTGTAAAACGGCGGTGTATAAACAATTCTATTTTTTTCCGGTCTGGGCATAATTAGTACTCTAATTTTTACATTTAAATATAATGAGCATATGCTCATAACACAAATTAATTTTATTATTTTACGTCTGATTTGAATAGATATACAATAATTAGCCCGGTCTTAGGATTTGCAAGTCACTTTCTAAGTTTACTCTTTTAGCTGCACTACCGATTTAACTATCCTATGATTACTAATAGACGACATGTTGTATTACAATTTAAATATGAAAACCCAATTGCACATTATATACTTTGAACTAATAATTTGTTTAATAAAAAATAGGCATGCAGTATTAAAGCAGTGACGACAGTTTAATGACTGTGGAAATCGTTCACAAGAAACAAATATCTGCGTCATTTGTTCGATGTAAAAAAGATAGTGATAGTTAATTGTGATTTTTAGCAGTTTAATCTACTATTGGAATTTGAAATGCAAACGTTGAACCTGAACCCTTATGACTTTTTACCCATACTCTTCCCTTGTGTGCTTCTATTATTTTTTTAGTAATCCAGAGCCCTAATCCCGAACTGCTTTCACCTCCGGTAGGTTTGGTGCTTAGCTTGGTCCCTTTTTCAAATGCTTTTTGTACGTCGGTCTCCGAAAGTCCGTATCCCGTATCTGCTACTTTTACTACAACATTATTATTTTCTATCTTCGTTATTATTTCAATTCGTATTCCCTCCGGAGCAAACTTTATGGCGTTATTTACAAAGTTGTCTATAACTTCTACTATCTTGTTAAAGTCCATACTTATTTCGGGAATTGATTCGTCTTCGGTTACAGATAATTTTATACTCTTCTTTTGAGCTATAGGCTGATTCCTTTTTGCAATTATATCTACCGCTTTATTAATATTGTTAAGACTAAGATAAAGTTTAAATGAAGTTTTTTCTATGTTCATAATTTTTGATACTTCATCTGCGAGTGCTAGAATATGAGTAGAAGTCTCAAGCAATCCGCTCATAATTTCTTGCTGCTCTTGCGCATTCAAATCGTAAGATTCCAATAGCTCTATAAAATTCCGTATTGCGGATGCCGGGTTTTTAATATCGTGAACAATGATTGATAATAATTCGTCTTTTTGTTCTTGCAAGTCCTCCAGTTTTTTCTTGCTTTCGTTTAACTGATCTGTCTTAGCCTGCAATTCGGAATTATGTGTTTTTAATTCCTCCATTTTCTCGTTTGTCTTGTCCAGCTTGACTTCGAGGAAAGCTAGTTTAGATCTGAGTTGACTGTTCTCGAGTTTCAATTCTTCAAGCAGATTGTTCGCTTTTGTCGAATTAACCTCGTTTTTTGCGGGAGTCTTTTCTTCGGCAGGTTCTGAACTTTGCGACTCAAAAATATTTTTCTTTATCAGGAACGTTAATATTCCAATAAAAAATAAAAAAGCTATTGAAACAACGACTATAAAGGTTAAATTTCCTTCTAACAACATTTTCCTATAAATAAATTAAAATTTGGTTTATGCTCGTTATCATTAGTAATTATCGGAAGTAAGTAAAATTATTTTACACTTAAAAATATTTTATTTTTAGAATAATTAGTTGTTCTTTCTTTTTACTCTTTTGTAATTTAATTTTTGACTTCAGATATAATTTATTATTAATTCTCAGTGGACTTAAATATCTTATAAACTTAAAAATGACGGCATCAATTGAAAGCTACGGTTATAATATCTTTCTATGAAAAATTTGAGTATCTCAAGCTTGTACTGGCAGGTTTAGAAAGACAGAGTTTTCAGAATTTTGAAATCGTAATTGCCGATGACGGTTCGAAACAAGAAACGGTAACAAAAATTGAAGAGTTTGCATCAAATTTTTCTATTGATATTATTCATGTGTGGCATGAAGATAAAGGTTTTAGAAAAAACAAAATATTAAACAGAGCTATAAAAGTTGCTAACAGCGATTACTTAATTTTTATCGACGGTGACTGCGTTCCGCATAAACATTTTGTGAAAGAACATTTCGAAAATAAAAACTGCGAAACGACATTAACCGGTAGAAGAGTAAATTTATCTTTAAAGCTTACTTCTCGTCTAACACCTCATAAAATTAGAGAAGGATACTTAGACAATCATTTTCTGCAACTTTCTCTTGACGGAATTTTAGGCAAGACATCTTATGTTGAAAAGGGAGTCTATCTTAAATCCAATTATTTAAGAAAAATTGTTAATAAAAAGAAACGCGGTTTGTTAGGCTGTAACTTTTCGATACATAAAAAGGATTTCTTAGATATAAATGGGTTTGATGAACGTTACGAAGCTCCTTCAATCGGGGAAGATTCCGATGTTCAATTCCGGCTTGAACTTAACGGTGTAACAATTAAATCTTTAAACAATATTGCTGTTCAATATCACCTTTATCATAAACTTCTTCCCAGACCGCAAGAAAATCTAGACCTTTTCAAAAAGGTTAAGCAAGAGAAAAATGCTTTCACCAAATTTGGAATTATTAAAAAGTAGGATTTTACAACTGATCTTATTGTCATTTCGTATATCGATTAGTTCGGACGCAATCGCTCCGCTCTTGCGCCCGAACGGGCAGCGGCTAACGCCAATGTTCTCCTTGTCGCTTCGCGACTGCGTCGAACATTGGTTAGAAGCAATATCCCTTTCGCAAACCCTTCGGGTCTTGCGACGGGCTACTACTCCTAACCGCTACCCGTTACGTATTTCTCAAAATTATCTAAACTAATCCGACAATTGGTCTAAAAATTGTTACACCTTAATAACTAACGTACATTGATTTAGATCACTTAAAATGAATTTTATCAAAAATATATTTGACATAATTAAATTTTTCCCTTACTTTTGCAGTTAAATTTTAATATATAACTAAATTTTTAAGGCATCATGCTCGATACTATAGATAAAAAAATACTAAATATGCTTCAAGAAAACGGACGGACTAAAAGAAATGTTCTTGCCGAAGCCGTTGGTCTTTCATTGCCCTCTTTAAGTGAACGATTAAAAAAGTTAGAAGAACGGGGAATAATAGAAAAATATTACACTAAAATAAATAGAAAAGCTTTCGGTTTGGATTTAATGGCTTTTATTACCGTAATTATGGAATCATCGATTAATTATAAAGACCTCTCCGAGCGTGTGAAAGAAACACCCGAAATTCTAGAATGTCATGCAGTACTTGGAGAAGGTTCACATATATTAAAAATATTGGTAAGCAACACGGAGGCTTTGGAAAAATTATTAAGCAAAATACAATCTTGGCCGGGAGTTAGAAGAACCTTATCAAGTTTTGTACTCTCAACAATTAAGGAAACAACAAAAATTAACATATAACTAATGGAGTAAAAAATGGCAAAAGTAAAATCCGACGTAGAAAAAGTATTAAATTATGTAAAAACTAAAAAAATTAAATTTGTTGATTTTAAGTTCATGGATTTTCCGGGTCAGTGGCAGCATTTTACTGTTCCGGTTAACGAGCTAACCGCAGAATCTTTTAAAGATGGATTCGGATTCGACGGTTCTTCAATTAGAGGATGGAAAAATATTGACGAAAGCGATATGCTGATTATGCCGGATCCTGCGACAATGTTTTTTGATACTTTTATTGCCGCACCAACAATTAGTTTAATTTGCGATGTGCACGAACCTGCAACAAAAGAAAGATATTCCCGCTGCCCAAGAGGTATTGCTCAAAAAGCCGAAGCATATTTGAAATCGACCGGATTAGCCGATACGGCTTTCTTCGGACCTGAAGCCGAGTTTTTTATTTTTGACGATGTAAGATTTGATTCAGCTCCAAACGGCACTTTTTATCATGTCGATTCGGTAGAAGGTCGCTGGAACTCAGGCACGGAAGAAGGTCCGAACTTAGGATATAAACCAAGATACAAAGAAGGCTATTTCCCTGTTCCGCCAACGGATTCTCTGAACGATCTTAGAAACGAAATGGTTATGAATTTAATGGACGTAGGAATTCCGGTTGAAGCTCAGCATCACGAAGTCGCAAGCGGCGGGCAATGTGAAATCGATTTAAGATTCCAACCTTTACTAAAATCTGCCGACCAGCTTTTAATGTTCAAATATATTGTTAAAAATACGGCAAAGAAAAACGGAAAGACAGTAACATATATGCCGAAGCCAATTTTTAATGATAACGGCAGCGGAATGCATGTGCATTCAAGTTTATGGAAAAAGAATAAACCTTTATTTGCCGGCAGCGGTTATGCCGGACTTAGTGAAACCGCACTTTATTACATCGGCGGAATCTTAAAACATGCTGCTTCGTTATTGGCATTTACCAATCCAATTACAAATTCTTATAAACGATTGGTCCCGGGCTTTGAAGCTCCCGTAAACTTAGCATATTCTCAAAGTAATAGAAGTGCGGCATTAAGGATTCCAATGTTCTCATCAAATCCTAAAGCTAAAAGAGTCGAGTTCAGATGCCCCGATCCGGCCGCCAATCCGTACTTAGCATTTTCTGCAATTATGTTAGCCGGTTTAGACGGAATAATGAATAGAATTGATCCCGGTGATCCGTTGGATAAAAACATATATGATATGGACCCCGAAGAGTTAAAAGATGTGCCTTCAACACCCGGTTCTCTTAGCGAGGCATTAAAAGCATTAGCGGATGATCATGAATACTTGCTTAAGGGTGATGTTTTTACTGAAGATGTAATAAATACTTGGATTAACTATAAAATCGATAAGGAAATTAATCCGATGGCGCTGCGTCCGCATCCATACGAATTTTCCCTTTATTATGATGTTTAATTAGCATTTACAAATAAACCAAGTTCCTCAAAGGAACTTGGTTTATATAATCCGAGCAATGACATTTCGGTGCATTAAGAAGAACTTTTCCGTAATTTACAGAGGCTTAATTTGTAAATAATTTTTATTAACCAATGAATAAATTCCTTTCTCTCCTTTTACTTCTCGGATTTTCCATATCAAATATAGTTGCACAAAAAATTTACAAGGTTTCTGCAACCGATACATCCGCAGCCTTTTCTTCAATTGAAGAATTAAATAGCAGTATGAATATTTTCAAGCCGGGTGATAAAATACTTTTTAGACGTGGAGAAATATTCCGGGGCGGAATAATGGTGAAGGCTCACGGGACTGCAAACAACTATATTACATTCGGTGCTTACAGAAGAGGCAAATTACCGGTAATCAGCGGAGCAATTGTTCCTGAAAATTGGAAACAATTAAATAAGCATTCAAAAATCTGGAAGCATAAAATTCCGCAAGCCGATCCGGAAGGTGTTTCGGTATTCATTAGAAAAGCGGATAAACTATCTTGGGGACATTGGCGACCGTCAATAAAATATTTAACCGAACCAAACGATTTTTACTGGGATAAAAATAGTTTAACATTATATGTTTATTCGAAATCAAATCCGAATACCGAATGTGAAATTAGAGTAGGTATAAATTGGTATTGTTTATGGGGAGCTTACGACGGAGAAAGAGATTCCGCTGAATGCAGTTATATAAAAATTAAAAATTTGGAATTCAGGCATGCCTTCGAGGGTGGAGTTCGCGGACAGACGCATCATTGGATAATTCAAAATATTAAATCGCATCATAACGGATTAAGAGAATGGCCGAGGAAAATTCCAATCGATTCACTCACACCGTCTTTAGGAGAAGGAATTGAATTTGACGGCTCCGACGGATTGATTATGCACAACGAAATTTACGAAAACGGGATTCACGGAATACATGTTCATGCAAACGGCTATTTTATTGTACAGAGAGATACAATTCAATTTAATAAAGTATACAACAGTTACCATACAAATATCGATATTAAAAACGATTTCCAACCCGATAATTATATCCGGGATATTGTAATTAAAAACAACACCGTTTTTGACAATCACGATTATGAATGCAACGGAATTCAGGTTACAGCCGAAAGAGAAGACGAAGAAATAAAAAGTGATGTTAGAAATGTTGAAATTTGCAACAATACAATTATACACCCGCGCGGTGTAGCTATAGCAGTTTATAATTGGTCAAAAACTGTAAAAATTTACGGGAACATAATTTATAATCCTCTCCACGATGCAATTCAAATTACCGCAGCTTCAAACATTCCAAGCAAATTATATTTTGAGAATATTGAATTATATAATAATATTGCCGTCCGCTCGGATTCCGAATATGATGTTTTTGTAGTTGATGATAAGAATCATCAAGTTAAAGCCGGCTATAATGTTTGGTTTAATAAATCGGGTGGAAATATTGTTCGTTGGAATAACCGAGAGTTTAAGAATGTAGAAGTTTACCAAAGTATTACAGGGCAAGGTAAAAACAGCGTGTTTGAAGACCCGTTATTTTTAGATCCGGATAATAATAATTTTACATTCGCCGATGATTCCCCGGTAAGATTTCTACATGCAGAGTTTTGGAAAACTATTAGTCGTTTGTTGTTAAATATATTTTAGACAATCCTTTGTTCCTCGGTAAAAGTATCATCTGCCGTAATTGGCTTGATTATAATCCGAGAACCGGATATTAATTTCCGTATTTCTCTTGGTAAAAAGGTACGGATAAAAGAGAAAATATAATTAAAACTTATACATTCTAAATATTAACCAAAGCATATTTTAGAAATTCATTTAACGGTTTTACTACGGAATATAATTTCATCAACTTGTCAGGTAAATCCTTATTCAAAATATTTTTAGGCTCCATTTCTTTATAGTAGTAAAACTGTTTGTTGGCAATTAGTGGCTGCAGCTTTACCACTTCTCTAAATTCGGTCGGGAGTCTTTTGTTTTTCTCACCTCTAATCTCTCCAAAATTTCTCTTGAAAGATTTATCATTTATAAGGATGTTAAATTCATCAAGATCCGAAGCAATAAGATTTCTTACATTTTGTATTTGCTCCTTTGACATTTCATAAATCCCGCTGTAAAACCTTATGTATTGTGCGCCAAATTCCAAGTAAATACCTGGATTTGTATAATCCTTTCTTCCTCCAGGAGAAATTACTGCCGATGCATAAGTTTTGTACGGAGTTTTATCTTTACTGAATCGTAAATCCCGGTAAATTCTAAAAACAGCTTCTTTAGGTGATATCATAATTGTGTCGTCATCTTCATACACCCTAAAAATCATATCTTGAATAAAATCATTAAACGGTTCTTTTACAGATTTTTCATATCGTTTTTTATTTGAATTGAACCAGTCTCGATTATTATTCTTTTCTAATTCGCTGAAAAATTCGATAAAATCCTGAGAAAAATATGACAAATCATTTCCCCTAATAATTAAATATTTTAAGTTGATACAAAAGGACTTAATAAATATTGTTTACTTTAGCGAATGAAAGGCTACTTTATTGCCTTCAGAATCTAAGAATATTGCCATAAATCCAATATCGTCGGATATTTTAGTTTTCGGCATCAGAATCTTTCCTCCGGCAGCTTCAACACGTGACAAAGGAATGCTTAAATCTTCACCGCCGTTAAAATATACAAGCGCTCCGTCAGCAGACGGTTTATAACCTTCGCCCGAACAAATTGAACCGCCCACTCCGTCACCTTCCATTGGGAAAAACGCCATTTTTACACCAAGCATTTCTGCTACTTGATGAAATTCTGCATTCATAACTTTTGAGTAAAATTCTTTTGCTCTGTCAAAATCCGCCACGGGAATTTCGAACCAATTTATAACATTAGCCATTTGCGCTTCCTTTCTTTTTGATTAATTAGAATACATTTGTAAAGTTAGACGACAAGTGGAACAGAAAGTCCGGAAATTACTTGCCGGGAAATTTTCCGTTTTGAACATCCGTGATAAATTTAATTACACCGTCCATAAAAACTTCCTGGTCGTCCCACATTGATAAATGACTTCCATTAGGGCAATACAAATATCTTCCGTTCTGCACAGTCTGACTAATCTCCTTCATGTCTTCGGGATTCATTGTATCATACTTCGCTCCGACAGCTAAAGTAGGAACAGTTATATTTTTCAATCTATCGGTAATTGTCCAGCCTTCCAAATTTCCGCCGGGTACAAATTCGCTTGGCCCTTGCATAAATTCATAAACATGCTGATTAATATGCTTAAAGCTTCGAAGTACCGGTTCCGGCCATTCGGGTAAACGACAAATATGCCGATGGTAATATTCTTTAAATACTAATTCTTGATAAACCGGATTTTGGAAATCCCCTTTTTCTTCAAACACTTTAAACGAATCAAGAAGCGAAGGACGTAATTGGTTACGCAGTTTTGTATTATAAACTACATACTTATCAAAACTGGAAACCATATTGCAAATAATTAAACCTTTAAGATTCTGCTGATATTTTGCAGCATATTCCATTGCCAGTAAACCGCCCCACGAATTACCAAGCAAATAAAAATTATCTTTGTTCAATCCTAATGCTTTCCGGACTTGTTCAACTTCATCCACAAAACGATCGAGCACCCAAAGACTGTCGTTGTCCGGTTGATCCGAATAATAAGAACCTAATTGATCATATTCGTAAAACTCAATTCCGGCTTTAGGGAAAAAACTTTCGAAACATTCCATATACTCGTGTGTCATTGCAGGTCCGCCGTGCAGCAGCAAAACTTTAATCGGACTTTTACCGAAACGTTTTGTCCATACTTTATAACCTTCCTTTAACTTTATCATCTGAACACCACCCGCTTGATAATCTCCCGGAGTTTTGAAGTTCAGATAGTCACATTTTGATTGTTTATCAACTTGGGCAAAAGTTTGAAATGCAGTCAATGCTAATAGCAGTGCGGCAAAGGCTGGTATAAAAAGTTTTTGTGGTTTTTGCATATTTCGGCTCCTCTAATTTATTCACTTACTATTCATGTTTATAAAATAGTAAATAAATAGAATAAATACTTTGTCTTAATTCGACAGCAAAGAAATAGAACACAGAAAACACTGAAGGCATTGATTTTCACAGATTGTAAGCAAACAAGTTAAGCTATATTACAAGGAGAAGGAAATATTGAAACGTTGAAAAAATATAGATCGCAGATGAACATCTTTCACGTGTCGGATCAGAATTTTAAATTATTTGTTTTAAACCAATATTATCCCATTTATTTCTTTTATATAGGCCAATTAAACACAAAATTCAGCCTAAGCATATAAGCAAAATTATACAGGAGATAATATGCTTTTAAAGGAATATCACTATTATAAGAAACAATAGTTGTTTTTTTCAAAGGGTAGTAATAACCGACTTCCAAAGCAAAATTATTAAAAATATTGTAACCAAATCTTGCATTCAGCATATATAGCGCTGTGTAAGTATCCCGGTCATGTATTGAACTATCACCGTTTCCTATGTTGGAATGGTGTAAAATACCGGCAGAAAAATAAAATTCTTTATTTAATTTATAAACCCCGTCAAACCCAAATTCAAATCCGGTGAATTCAGAACTAAAAATTGTCTGCCCGGCTCGTGTGCGTAAAGAGAATCTATTATTCATATTATAACTGAAAATTATATTAAGTGTAACCGGCAGCAAAGTTTCATAAGGTAAAACATTTGAATTGCTACCGTTATTGACTCTTATATAATTTACTTCGGCATCAAAACCATAGCTGAAATTTTGAGCTGAAATAAATACCGGAATAAACAGCAGTATAAATATTATCTTTTTCATTTTACTACACTCATATTGAAAAAAAGAATGTTAACTCCCTTTACTTGTGGATCAATAAAGTTAAGATATTTTAAAACTCTCTATTTCCATAGACATAAACCTTTTTTCCAACCATATTTAATATTTACTCACAAATCCCATGAAAACACAAAATTCAGCCTGAGCATATATTTAATAACGACATTTGTGGAGTATGGGATATTTCTGTCAAAATTTTCTATATAGTAAATAGTTTTCTCAGATAGGGGTAGGAAAGAACTCACTCCTAGAGTAAAATGTTTACTGACAATATAACCTAAGCCTAAAGAAATTAAATATAGTTTGGTAAATATATCCCCATGTGGCATAGAAGGGTTCATCGCCTCATTAGAATGGAATAACAAACCAAGAGAACCATAAAATTTCTTTTGGAAATGATATAAACCGTCAAACCCAACTTCAAAACCACTGAATGTTGTGCATAATTGTGTTTCTCCCAATTTAGTTTGTAATGAAAAATATCTGTTAAATTGATAAGAAAATATTATGTTAAAAGTTACAGGTATAAAAGTATCCGAGGTTATACCGAAAGTTTCGCCATTACTTCCTACCCTAACATAGCTTAATTCGGTATCGAAGCCGAGTTTAAAATGCTGTGCTGAAATAAATACTGGAATAAACAGCAGTATAATTATTATCTTTTTCATTTATCTACTCTAAATATTTTGATAAATAAATATTTGTTATTCCCCTTTTTGATTGCCTCTACTCCGGGGGGGGGAAAACCTAAATAATTTAATACTTATTTAAATACTTGTCTAAATAGATGCAAGTTTTCCGTTTAACATTATCAACATTTACCTAGAAATCCCAAGAAAACACAAAATTCAGCCTGAGCATATAATCGAAAAAAGATCTTGTATCAGCGCCCTCTGTTAGATACATAGGATTGTAGTAATATAAAAGCTTTTTGTTGGTTGGATGATAATAGTTTATTTCCAGAGCAAAATGCTTAGAAGTTCTGTAACCAATTCCTGCTGTTAGCATAAAAAGTGAAGCGAACGTAACTCCGTGAGACATGGAAACGCTGCCTCCTTCATTTGAATGGTGCAAAACACCTGCAGAAGTATAAAATGATTTGTCCAAATTGTAAACTCCATTTAACCCGATCTCAAAACCGCTGAATTCAACAGCTATAAAAGTTTTACCGATATGCGCCTGCATGGAAAATTTTTTATTAAAATTATACCCGGTAATTAAATTAAACGTTATAGGTATAAAAGATTCATAACCTACGCCGTGAGAGTTATCACCCTTAGCATTATTAACACGAATGTAACTCAATTCCGTATCGAAGCCGAGTTTGAAATGCTGTGCCGAGATTAGTATTGGAAAAAACAAAAATAACAACACGAATTTTTTCATAGAGACCTCATATTTTTTCTAAACATTATTTTTGTTTACGGATAAAATTCCTTTATTTCACTTGTTTTATAAACACTATCCAATACCCATTGCGCATCAGGGTCATTACAGTTGTTACAAGGATCGGGTTCTAAGCAATGATAAGTATAGTAATACTTTCTTCTGAATTGTCTTAAAAATCCTTGATTCCATGCGGCATAACTAATATTACCCCATTTTTCATCATAATGCGCAACAGGAACACCATTATCAGTATAACCCGTACACCCACACTCCGTTTAGCCCAAGATTCTTCGCATGTCCGAATAAGTTATCAAACTCAGTAATTTCAAATGTATATATCCATGTCATGGAGAATTTACTACTACCATATCTCGTTTTCATATCGCTCCAATCCGGACGTTGATCATAGTCCCCTGCCCACCACATATAATTTTCATAATCCTCGCCCCAACCCATATTTGTATAACATCCAGGTAAATTTACTTTATACCAATGTTCATCGGAAGAGAACATAATTTTATCCACAATCCCCGCAAGAACATCAAAATGTCCGCATCTCTTATAACCGTCGCTTACAAATTTTGCTCCCGGTCTTCTACTGTGAATATAAGAAGCTACATAATTTAATTCATCCGGTGAATACATCCTTTTCCCTTTATTACCGATACAACCATGATTTACAGCCTCACCAACATAATAATAACCTGCATTGCTATTATTAATTTTATCTTGATATACTGAAGTCCCTGTAGGACCTGTAAGGAAAGAACAATCCGTCATAATATTATGTTATCAAACTCTGCTGATATTGCATAACTATACACTGTATGGTTTATAGCATATACGTATGAATAACCCCATTTAGTTCTTAAATTTTTTAAATACGATGTTGAATGATAATAAGGCCAAACACCCAAAAATTTACCCGGTTTAGGTTTATAATTTTCTATTTCCCATACTTCCACAGTCTTCCAATCGCAAGCCGGTTTTTTAGGACCTATTTCTTTCCCTTTAATATCTTTTCTTTTAACAATATCTCCAATACTTACTTCAGATGAAGATTGATTATTAAGATCACTTCCTGCTTTACTTTCGTCATTTGTTGTTTTTTTAAGAACCGGTTTTTCATTTTTTACCGTCTTTTTATTCTCTACAACATTAGGTTCATTACATGAATATAAAACGAATAATGTTAATAAAATAGCAGCAATAAATAGAAAAACATATCTTTTCTGCATTTCGTCCTCCTATAATATTTTAAATAGTATATTCGGACATTAAAGTAAAAAAAACGATTATGTCAAGTTTAAAATATCTCTTTTTGACTTGTTATAATTGTTATCTTTAATATACTTTATCTTGTTCTATTGAACAATCCAGTAAATAGTTTTTTAATTGGTTTTATAAATTAATAAATTTTTGAGGGAAATATAAGCCCTTTTAAACACGAAAACGGTTAAGCATTGAACAGAGAAAACAATAAAAACAAGGATTTTCACGAATTATGAAATTTTCTACTTTGAACAAATAGAGCTATAGCACAAAGCAGCATAAAGAAGCACGAAGCAGCACAAAAGGAAAAGTTGAAACGTAAGACGTAAAGACGTAAAGACGTAAAGACGTAAAGACGTAAAGACGTAAAGACGTAAAGACGTAAAGACGTAAAGACGTAAAATAATAATTTTAATTTAATATTTTATATTTATCTCAACTTTGTTTTTTCAGTTAAAGAAACAACATAAGAAAAATCACTAATAAAAAAATCTTCAATTCTTAATTATCCATTTGGTGCAGCATCATCGTTTTGTGCGGTTTTAGCATTTTAGCGGGCGGACTTAAATATGGAATGCCTAAATTTAAACCTCTTAGAATAAATATTGTTGCAAGAATAACTGCAAAGACCGGGATTAATTTATTCATTCTTCTTTTTACGCCGACATTAAGAAACTTACCGACTAATGACGTTGTCAGCATAATTGGTATAGTTCCTAATCCAAACAAAGCCATAAACAAAGCTCCGGATAATGCTCCGCCGGTTGTTATTGCGCCGGCTAATGCAACATAAACAAATCCGCAAGGCAGAAATCCGTTTATTATTCCGAAAAGGAATAACGTTTGGGGAGAACCGGTTTTAGTTAATCCGGCAAAAGACTTTCTTACAAATCCGCTTGCTAATTTATAAGGTACTGTTAATGCTAATTTCCCTTTATATTTATTCGGCATTAAATAATAAATTAAAATTATAGCGCCGACAATAATCGAAACATAATTCTGAATTCCGGCAAAAGCAAAACCTTCTCCGAAAAAACCAAAGACTAAACCAAAGAATGAATAGGTTACTACACGACCGAGATTATAAAGGATTCTACTTATAACCAACTGTGTATTGTTAGCTTTCCCTATGGGCAGCGCAAGTGCAATTGGTCCGCACATCCCTACACAATGAAAACTGCCTAAAAAACCAATTAGAAACCCGGTCCAAATTTCCATTTAATTCACCATAATATTTTCTTCGTTAAAATAAGTAAGAGAATCAACTGTCCAATCGACTTTTATTTTCCAAAGTCCTTTCAACAAATTTTCACTTGAGAAAGATTGCTCATTATTTTTATTCAACTCAATAGATAAAGAATGGTCGTAATACCTATTAGACGGGCGGTATAATAAAATATTTCCTTCAATTTTATCCGATTTAAAAATTGAGGGGAAACGGAATACAATATTTTCACCCAGAACTTTTACTTTTAATTTTTCAGGTAAATTATTAGTCCTTTTTACCCGGTCAATCTGTTCTTGATACTTAATTTCTTTACTGTAATAATCATCCGTAACCAAATTTACATCTTTCGACATTGCAAAAGAAATAAACCAAATAGATACAGCCATAAATAAAACATAAAAAACAAGTATTCCCGTTCCCCAATTTAATTTCATTTTTTCCTTTTATTCCTTTTTATTTTGCCAAGAAAGTTTGTTTTAATAATATCAATTACTTTCCCCTTAGTCTTAACGGCTATCTGAATAGATGAACTAAGTTGTTTAACTTCTGCTTCGGGTAAAATCACTAAAAGTTTTCCTTTAGCAATACTTTGAGGTTTAACATTCAAGTTTCCGCTTACAACTTTTATTTCACCTTTTCTGCCGACTAATTCCAATTCCGCCGGCAGATCATCAAAGGTTTTATTAATAATATCAAAATCGTACAAATTGCTTATCTTATTACCGGGCTGCTGCTGCGACAATAATCCGGCTGTTCTGACGATTGACAACTCAAAATTAGATCTTGTTGAAAGTAAAAAGAAAATCAATCCGAACAGCAATGCTAATATAACCGTGTAACCAATAGCTTTTGGTGTAAAGATTTTTCGCTTCCCGGTTTCAATTTCATTTTTCGAAGCATAACGAATTAAACCGACTGGACGTTTTACTTTAGTCATTACAGCATCGCAAGCATCTATGCAGGCGGTACAGTTAACGCATTCCAGCTGCGTACCGTTTCGTATATCAATTCCCGTCGGACAAACATCCACACACAGACGGCAGTCAATGCAATCCCCTAAGTTTTGCTCAACATCTTTTTTAATTCTGCCTCTCGGTTCACCTCGTTTGTAGTCATATGTAATTACAAGCGAATTTTGATCGAGCATCACACCCTGTAATCTACCGTAAGGACAAATAAGCGTGCATACTTGCTCTCGAAAATATGCGTAGAAAAAGTATATAATCCCGCTGAAAATTATCATTGCAGTAAACTTACCCATTACGGAAGATATTGGTTTACTTGCTATTTCATAAACTCCGTCTATTCCAATAACCCAAGCCAGCAAAGCATTTCCAATAAGAAAGGCAAGGATACCGAATATAATATGCTTAAAACCCTTCTTGAAAATTTTTTCTCCCGTCCAAGGAGCTTTGTTTAATGCCCGCTGTTTATTCGCATCACCTTCAATCCAGTATTCTATTTTTCTAAATAACATTTCCATAAAAATTGTTTGCGGGCATGCCCAGCCGCACCAAATTCTACCATAAACAACCGTAAACAGAAAGACAGATATTACCAATCCAATTATAGTAAGCACAAAAAGATGAAAATCTTGCGGACCGAATGGAACGCCGAACAAAATAAACTTCCTATCAAGAATATCGAGCAGTATTAACGGATGCCCGTTAATTTTTATGAAAGGTGTTCCAAACAATATTGCCAACAGCAAAACGGCAACTATTTCCCGGGCATTATAAAATTTACCCTTCGGCTTTTTAGGATATACCCAAACACGCTTGCCCTCTTCTGTTACAGTCGATAAATGATCGCGAAATTCCTCCGTATCTTTCCGGTTGTTTTCCATACTACTAATACTTTCTTAAGAATCATTATAAATAAACTAAATAAAACCTCAGTCCAAATTAATTGAACCGAGGTTCGAATAATAATGATTTTCTCTAAAATTTATATCATTAAAAATGAATTTTAAGTTACTTAAATGTTCTTCTTTTTCCCTTTGTCTTCGGCTCCCTTTTGAGCATTTTCATCATATTTATAAAGCTTGCCCTGAGGCGCTTTCTGATTGGGCGGGTTAGTACCCCTTAAAGTAATGATATAGCTCCCAACATCTTGCATGTCGTTTGGACTTAACTGAGAACTCCATGTCGGCATTCCTTTAGCCACAACTCCATACTTAATTGTTTTGAAGATGTCTTTTGCTGTATTTCCATGGATCCAATAGTCATCGGCAAAATTAGGACCAACAAGGCCTTCACCTTTTAGTCCGTGGCAAGCTGCACAATGTTTAATAAATATTTCTTTACCGTTTGCAAGAGCTGCCGGGTCATCGACAAATTTAACAGTACTTTCATCAATTAATTTTCCACTCTCACTTAAAAGTTTTTGTTGAACGGCAGCTAATCGAACTTCTTCGGCATATTCGTCTTCTTGTACATTACCGCTGCCGATAACATGATAATTAATCATATAAACAACAGCGAAGATGACTGTACCTACAAATATGGCATTATACCATGGTGGAATTTTATTGTTTAATTCTTTAATTCCATCATAATCATGGTCAAGTAATATTTTATTTTCCTCTTCAATCGGTATTGATTTATTAATTGCCTGCATAAAGTTTTTAAAAGGCTGTAAAAATGTTTTTCCTTCAAAATCATTTTTTTCCGAATAAACCAAAGCAAGCCATAAAATGAAAGCGACAAAAAATACTGTGACAGCAACAATTACTTCTATTATAGCTTCAGCAGTATTTCCGCCGGAGTTGCTTTCTGCAAATATTGGAGAACTAAAGAATAGCAGAAAGAATCCTAATATAGCCCAAATATAAGTTTTAATGTTTTTCATTTCTCACTCTTTATTAGTTTTTAAATCTTCAGCATCGTCTTCAAGAGGAAGATGAGACATTTTATCAATAACTTTTTTATCCATATAAAAAGTTCTGTAAATTATATAAATAAAAAATAGGAAAAATACTATCATTGCTATAATAGAGAATGTGTCAGTCCCCTCGACAGATTTTAATATATTTTTAAACATTTTCTAAACACCTATTTCGTTTCTGCAACTTTAGTTTTAATATCTGTTCCTAATCTTTGCAAGTAAGCAATTAGTGCTATTATCTCGGCATCCGGCTCTACAATAATTCCATTATCCAACAGTGCATCTGCAATACTGTTTGCCTGTTTGTTTAAATCGGCTATTGCTTTTCCCTCATATCCTTCGGGATAAGGAACACCTAATTTTCTCATAACCGAGATTTTAGCAGGAGTTGATTCAACGTCCAACCGGTTTTCTAAGAGCCAAGGATATTCGGGCATTATAGAACCCGGCGACATCTGGCGGGGATTTTGCATGTGCAAATAATGCCACATATCCGAATATTTACCTCCAATCCGCGCTAAATCAGGACCGGTTCTCTTTGAGCCCCACAAAAACGGGTGATCATATACAAATTCACCTGCTTTTGAATATTCACCGTACCGTTCTACTTCCGAGCGGAATGGACGTATAAGTTGTGAGTGACAATTATTACACCCTTCGCTGATGTAAACATCTCGACCTTGAAGTTCCAAAGGGGAATATGGTTTTACACTGGCAATTGTTGGAATGTTAGATTTAATTAAATAAGTAGGAACAATTTCTACCAAACCACCAATGGAAATTACAATAAATGTAGCAACTGTAAAAAGAATAGGTTTACTTTCCAACCATCTGTGAGCCATACCGCGTCTAAGTTTATTTTCTCCCATTACTAAAGCAGGAGCTTCAGCATCTTCATTTTTAGCAAAGCTTCCAAGCTTCATTGTTTTAATTAAATTGTAAGTCAACATCAACATTCCAACAAAGTATAAAGTACCGCCAACTGAACGGATGATATACATCGGGATTATTTGTAAAACTGTTTCCAGAAAGTTGGGGTATTTTAATAAACCAAGTGGAGTAAATTCTTTCCACATTAATGACTGAGTAATTCCTGACCACCACATTGGAATGACCCATGTAATAATTCCTAATGTTCCAATCCAAAAGTGAGCGGTTGCTAATTTTTTTGAATATAATTTTGTTTTAAAGAGCTTGGGTATCATCCAGTATAGCACACCGAAAGTCATAAATCCATTCCATCCTAATGTGCCGACGTGCACATGAGCAGGTATCCAGTCGGTATAGTGTGCAATGGCATTTACATTTTTAAGTGCAAGCATTGGACCTTCGAAAGTGGCCATACCGTATGCCGTAATACTAACTACTAAAAATTTTAGAACCGGATCGTCTCTTACTTTGTCCCAAGCGCCTCTTAGAGTTAGCAAACCGTTCAGCATACCTCCCCAAGAAGGCATCCAGAGCATAATTGAAAAAGCCGTTCCTAAAGATTGTGCCCAATTAGGCAGAGCCGTATATAGTAAATGATGAGGGCCTGCCCATATATAAATAAATATTAAAGACCAGAAATGTACAATAGAAAGTTTATATGAGAATATAGGTCTGTTAGCTGCTTTCGGCAGGAAATAATACATTAAACCTAAAAACGGAGTTGTTAGGAAAAAAGCAACTGCATTATGACCGTACCACCATTGAACAAGCGCATCTTGTACACCGGCATAAACAGGATAGCTTTTAAGAAAACTAACAGGTAACTCAATAGAATTACCAATGTGTAAAACCGCAACCGTTACGAATGTTGCAATGTAAAACCAGGCAGCGACATAAATATGTTTTTCGCGGCGCTTTACTAATGTTCCAATCATATTCCAGCCGAACACAACCCAAACAACAGCAATAGCAATATCAATAGGCCATTCTAATTCAGCATATTCTTTAGATGTAGTGATACCGCTTACTAAAGTTACAGCAGCGGCAACAATTATTAACTGCCATCCCCAAAAGTGAATTTTGCTTAGAACATCACTATACATTCTTGCCTTCGATATTCTTTGAAGAGAATAATAAATTCCTGCAAAAATTGCATTCCCGACAAAAGCAAAAATAGCTGCATTTGTATGAAGCGGTCTCAATCTTCCAAAAGTAGTATAAGGTATACCAAGATTTAATGCAGGCACATACAGTTGAATAGCAATTGTTAAACCCACTAACATTGCTACAACTCCCCAAAATATTGTTGCCAAAGCAAAAAGTTTGGGAGATTGATTATCATAACTGAATCGTTCTACACTCATATAATCACTCCTATTTAATTATAGATTATTTTGATAGTTTATGTTTATTGTCTTTAATTTCATCTTTTTCAATTTCCTTTTTATCGTCGAATAATATCCTTACCGATGGTGTATACTTGTCGTCATATTGACCGCTTTTTACAGCCCAAAAATAAGCTCCGAGGAACATCAACGCCACAAACAAACTAAATCCAATTAAGACTAAAATTACGGACATTAAATTAAACCTTTCTTTTTAGCAAGTATGTTTGTGCTTAAAGTTGTGAAAATCACAACAGATATTGAACTTAGAGGCATTAAAATAGCTGCAATAACAGGAGATAAAGTCCCTTGAACGGCAAAGTACATACCGATTATATTATAGGCAAATGAAAGTATAAAGCTAATAATTATAATGTACTTGCTCGTTTTTGCAAACTTGATAAATTCATCTAATTTCAAAAATGATTTTGATTCTAAAATTCCATCACATGCGGGAGAAAAATTATTTGCATCTTCCGAGATAGAAATACCAACATCACTTTGCATCAATGCACCGGCATCGTTTAATCCATCACCTATCATTAATACCGAATTCCCTTTGGTTTGTAAGGACTTGACATAATCAAGTTTATCTTGCGGGGATTGTTTAAACATCATTTCCGTATTAGTGCCGAACATTTCTTGCAACTCTTCCTTTTCTCCGTCATTATCACCTGAAAGCAAAGATAGTTTGAAAAAGTTTTTAAGAGAGGAAATAATCTGGTCTACCTTTACTCTGTAAATATTTTTTACTGCAAAGAATCCCCTTATTTTATTATCAATCGATAAATAAACTTTAGTGCTTAAATTTGTTTCGTTGGGATCGTTGTTTGTAACAAACATTCTTGAGCCGATTTGTATATTATGACCGTCAATAATAGCTTTAATACCCTGCGCAGGCAACTCCCTGTATTCGGTAATATTATCCAACTTATCTACCTGCAATAAGTTGTAAATCCCGTTACTTAAAGGATGTCCCGAATTATATACCAACGTTTTCACTATTTTTTTTTCATAATCCGAAAGAGGTTCACCTTCAAACTTCACCTTTAAATTACCTGTTTCGGTTAATGTCCCGGTTTTATCAAAAACAATATTAGAAATACCGGCTAATTTTTCTACAATACCTGTGTTCTTAAGATAAAATTTATTCCTACCGAAAATCCTAAGAGTATTCCCTAAAGTAAACGGTGTTGATAAAGCAAGCGCACAAGGGCATGCAATAATTAATACGGCAGTAAAAGCGTTGAATGCCAAGTTTGCATTTGGCCACCAAAATATGGCGGCAATTACTGCAATACATAATATTATGAATGTAAAATACTTACTAACAATATTCACTAAAGTATCTAGCCTGTTTTCATAATCTTTATGGAATGCTCTATTGTTCCAGAGTTGGGTTAAATAACTTTGAGAGACTTCTTTTACTGTCTCGACTTCAAGAGCGCTGCCGATCTGTTTGCCGCCTGCATAAAGTATATCGCCGTTTACCTTTTCAACCGGATTTGACTCACCCGTTACAAAGCTATAATCAATGTAACCGTGTCCTTTTATCAAGATAGAATCAGCAGGTATTAGTTCTTGATTCTTTATAACAATTCTATCGCCGACTTCAAGTTTTCCTACGGGTTTAGTCGATTCCTTATTTCCCTTTTTAATCGTCACGGATATTGGGAAATAGGATTTATAATTTCTTTCAAAGTTTAGTGAATCGTATGTTTTGTTCTGAAATACTCTGCCTATTAACAATAAAAACACCAGAGCAGTCATTGAGTCAAAGTATCCGGGTCCTGTTTGTGCTAAAATCTCGTACAAACTTCTTGAGAACAAAACCGTTATACCCAAAGACACCGGCACGTCAATATTAAAAATTTTTTTGCGCAACCCTTTAAATGCCGATATGAAATATTCGCTTGCGCTATAAAAAAATACCGGCAAAGCAAAAATTACATTTAAATAACTAAACACTTGACTAATATTATCAATATGAAAACTGTCAAAGGATAAATATTCAGGAAAGCTAAACAGCATAATATTTCCGAAAGCAAAACCGGCTACTCCAATTTTATAATAAAGTTTTTTTGTTTCAGAATTTGATTTGTTTTGCTGTTTACCTTCAAGATTTAAGTCCGGCTCATATCCAATGGAATCAAGAAGTTCAACTACTTCTTTCAAAGTTATTTTTTCTTGATCAAATTGCACGACAACAATTTTCTTTAGAAAATCAGCTTTAGAGTATTTAATGGCATGATTTAGTTTGTATAAGTTTTCCAAAATCCAAATACAAGAACTACAGTGCATTTGAGGTATACTAAAAGTAACTTTAGTGGTTCTTCCGTCGGTAAAATCTATTAATTCTTCAATTAGTTCCCGGTCATCCAAAAAATCATAGTTGCGCTTTATATCTTTTGTTTTTGTAATTCCGGGATTTTCATCTATGTTATAATATTCACATAGATTATTTTGGTTCAGTATTTCATAGACTGTTTTGCAGCCATTGCAGCAAAATACTTTATCGCTTATATGAATATCGGCTGTTGAGCAGTCTTCACCACAGTGATAGCATTTCAGCTCTTGCGCAGTTGGGGTATAAATATCCGTTTTAATCAATCTATTCTGGTTTAATAAATGCTATAAAAATGAAATAATTATTCGAGGAATAACAGATTAAAAATTCTTATTTAGAATATAAGATAAAAATTAAAAAAAAGAAAAATATTTTTTTGAATATAATGAAACATTTAAATTAAAAATTTTAATAACCGGCAAATAATGGTTAGCCGACTTAAATTGAGTTAGTTATTTTTATTTTACAAGTAAGTATAGTAAATTTAAGTTTATTTTTAAATCCAACCCAGGAAATTAGAATGAAATTACTTCGTATTTTTAATATCATTTTTTTATTTTTCTTTTCAATTAGCTTCGGTCAACAGATGGAATTAAACGTAATACCTAAACCGCAGATAGCAAAAAAAAATACTGCTTCTTCTTTTCAACTGCAAAACACTATAATAATAAATGGCATTTCGAATACCGAATTAATGTATAGCGCCAATGAAATCAAAGAAGCTTTATCAAACTTATTTAATATAAAAACCAAAATAAGTTCGCAAGCTGAGTTTTCCGATATTCGGTTTATACTGACAAAGAATTATCATGAAACAGTAAAAATACCCGAGAAATATCTCAATGAAAGCTACTATTTAACTATTGATAAAGACGGCATAGTAATAAAAGCAACAACTGCGAAAGGTATTTATTACGGTTCAATGACTTTGTTACAATTATTGGAACACGCGAACAATAAAAGACTTATTGGTCTGAAAATCGTTGATTGGCCGGATATGAAAATAAGAGGAATTTCAGATGATATTAGTAGAGGACAAGTTTCTACCTTAAAAAATTTTAAGAGAATAATAAAATTTATTTCACGCTATAAAATGAATACCTACATGCCTTACATGGAGGATATGTTCCAATTTAGTTCATTTCCTTCAATCGGTAAAAACAGGGGGGCGTTATCCAAAAACGAAGTTAAAGAAATTGTTCAATATGCTAACGAGCATTTTGTAGATGTTATTCCAATTTTCCAAACATTAGGACATTATGAGAATATTTTAACTCAAGGCAAATTTGTTAAATATGCTGAATTTCCGGGAGCTGCATCACTAAATGTATCCAGCGAAAGTACATATAAATTTCTTGATAAGTTATTAAAAGAAATCTTTGATGCTTTTCCATCCGAATATTTTCACATGGGTGCGGATGAAAGTTATGATGTAGGGTTAGGTGAAAGTAAAGCGCTGGTTGATAGCATTGGAATAGCCGAAGCACATCTAAAACATTATTTACGTGTTTACAATATTTGTAAAGAGCATGGGAAGAAGGTAATGATGTACGGAGATATCCTTTTGAGATATCCGGAAATCATTAAAAAACTGCCAAAAGATATTACAATTGTTGATTGGAGATACCACCCAAGATTTGAATATCCTTCTGTATATCCGTTTAAGGAAGCAGACTTAAATTACATTGTTTCTCCGAGTGTCTGGAATTTTGTTAATACGTTTCCTAACTATGTTTATGCAAATACAAATATTAAGGATATAACTTACTCGGGCTTGAAAAACAATGCTATTGGTATGATAAATTCTAATTGGGGCGACTTTGGAGCAGAAACGCTTAAAGAACTGGTTCTTTACGGTTATGCATGGTCGGCTCAGTGTTCCTGGAATTTCTCCGGTAGTGATATAAAAAAGTTTAACACAGATTATTTCAACGATTTTTGGGGTTTAGAGGATCCCGCCCTTTCTAAGTTTTATGAAAAGTTGAGTGATGTTTCCGCTCTGGTATTTTGGAATAATGTTTGGATGCATCCGCTTACCAAGAGAAAATACCAGGCTTGGTGGGATATTAAAATAGCATCCGCAGCAAAAGCAGATTGGATTAAACAAAATCTTACTCCGTTAAAAAATCAAATTATCCGTTATAAAAAAGAAGTCACTAAAAACAAAGATCATTTGGATATTCTGGAATTTGAAATTAAGTTTGATGAGTGGTATGCTCTAAAACTTAAAACAACAGAGAAGTTAAAATATATTTTAACGAATAAAGATACAGATACACTTCAAAGCATTAACTTAATAAATGAAAACATCAAAAGATTGCTTATGCTAAAAAAGGAGCACTCTACTTTATGGAAAAGATATTACAAAAAAGCCAATTTACTTATGGTAATGGACAAGTACAACAGACTAATAGATTATTTTGAAGAGACTAAACAACAACTCGAAAACGGTAAGTTAGAATCACCTTTAATTAAAAGTAAATGGATTTACTATCCTAAACCTGATTCTGTGGAAGGAAAAGACGTTATATTCTCTAAAAGGTTTAATATTAAAGGTAAAATCAATTCTGCTAAATTACAGATTATTGCCGATACCTACGCCAAACTTAACATAAATGGGAAATATGTAAATACTGTTCTCGCGAAACGAACCGGCTCTCTATTGGTGGAATATAAAAGGATTAAAATGATTAACATATCAAAATTCCTTAAAAACGGCGAAAATATTATCACTGTTGAAGCCAAGAATTTTAGTCCTAATGGAAATGCAGGAATAAACATCGATGCTCAAATTATAACAAGTAACAATATATTAAAAATACTAAGTGATGAGACTTGGCTGGTCAGCTCCCACGGGAATAACAATAAATTACCTGCTGTTCTTGGTCAATATCCTTATAATATTATCGCACCTAATTTTAAAACCGGTAGAACAAGTTGGATTGAACGTTAATTTAGGCAATATAAATTCAAATTTTCATTTAGAATTATAAACAATCATTTTTGAACTTGAAAAGTATTTATTATTTTAGAGTATAAAATATTTTCCGGAATAGATTAAATTTTGCTTAACCTTATATAAAAATATTGTTATTAGTTTTCAACTATTGTTTCTCTAAAACCCGGAGGCGAAAATGAATTATGATGTCAAAAAATTTTTAGAACTAAGAGATTTCTTACTCAATGTACAAAACTACGATGAGGCAGTTGAAAATTTTAAGTGGCCTCACTTAACTAAATTTAATTGGGCATTGGATTATTTTGATGCGATGGCGCGCGGGAATAATGATACAGCTCTTATTTACTGCGATGAAAATGACAATGAAAGAAAAGTAACTTTTGATATTATGAGCCGCCGTTCTTCTAAGGTAGCTAATTTACTAAACGATCTAGGTCTGCAAAAAGGTGACCGCGTTATGATAATGATGGATACCTCTGTAGAAATATTTGAAATCTTATTAGGAATTATGAAAGCCGGCGGAGCAATCATTCCGGCTGCTACTCTACTTTCACCAAAAGATATTAGAGATAGAATTGAAAGGGGAAATGTCAAATTTTTTATTTCACATCATGATTACAGCAAACGAGTTAATGAAGCCGGTGTTATTCTTGAAACACTAAAAGCGAAAATATGCGTAAGGAGCAGCCAAGAAAAACAGAAATGCGATAATGAAAACATTGAACCGAACTGGGTTGATTACAGCGAAACGGATAATTATGATGATGATTTTTCACCCTTTTTTATTACCTATTCTACCGATGATCTTTTCTTGTTCTTCACATCCGGGACTACTGCAAAGCCAAAATTGGTTATGCATCCGCACTATTATCCTGTTGGTCACCTTACAACAATGTATTGGTTGGATGTTCAACCAGGTGATATCCATTACAACATTAGCGCTCCCGGATGGGCAAAGTTTGCATGGAGCAGCTTTTTCAGTCCGTGGAATGCGAAAGCAACTATCTTAGCTTTTAAGTATTCTCAATTCAATGCAAAAAGTGTTCTTGAAAAAATGGAAAAGTATAAAGTAACAAGCCTGTGTGCACCTTTAAGTGTTTGGAAATTATTCTTGCTCGAAGATATCGGTAAATATAATCTTTCGCTAAAAAAGATGGTAAGCGCCGGTGAACCGTTAAACCCCGAAATAGTTAACAAAGCAAAAGAAGCTGTCGGATTGGAACTTAGAGAAGGATACGGTCAAACAGAAACTACCGGACTGGTTGCAACTTTCAAAGGAATGAAAAGGAAAGATAGTGCAATAGGTAAAGTTGCGCCGGGCTATGAAGTAAAAATATTAAACAACACGTTAGATGAAGTTAAACGCAACGAAGACGGACAAATAGCTGTTTCAACTTATCCTATAAGACCTTTAGGACTTTTAACCGGCTACGATGACCCTGAAAGGAATAAAGAAATATTCAAAGGTGGATGGTACTTAACAGGCGATACTGCATTTATGGATGAAGAGGGTTACATACATTTTATTGGTCGCGTAGATGATGTTTTTAAAAGCCTGGATTACAGGATTAGTCCGTTTGAAGTAGAAAGTGAGATTATGGAAAATCCGGCAGTTTTAGAAGTTGGAGTTATCCCAACGGTCGATGATAGAGACCGGATAGTTCCTAAAGCATTCATTGTACTCAAACCGGATTTTCAAGCCTCGAAGCAAATGGCGTTAGAAATTTTTCGTTTTATTAGAGATCATATTGGGCCGTATAAACGACCACGATCGATTGAATTTCTTGAAGAGTTTCCCAAAACAATAAGTGCAAAAGTGATGAGAAAAGATCTTAGACAATATGACAAATCATTAAAAAATGATAAAAAAAGAGGTGAGCAAGAATATTTTGAAAGTGACTTTGCTAAGGAATTAAATTTGCGTCGTAAATAAACCTGTTGGGATAGAATTTCACACCGATTTATAATTCTTTGTTTTTATTTATTTTTTCGATGCTCGATTCTAAAAATAATTTACTGAGGGAACGAATAATGGTATCACTAAAAAATAAAACTGTTTTTATTACAGGCGCTTCATCGGGAATAGGAAAAGCCTGTGCAGAAGAATTTGCCGAAAAAAGAGCAAATTTAATTCTATGCGCCCGTAGAAAAAATCTTATTGATGAATTAGCCGAAAAGTTAAAAGAAAAAACCAAAGTCTTCACAATAAAATTAGATGTAAGAAATAATAACGAGGTACAAAAGGTAGTTGAATCTCTGCCCGAAGAATGGAAAAGTATAGACATCTTAATTAATAACGCCGGTCTTGGCAGAGGATTAAATAAACTGTATGAAGACAATGTTGAAGGCTGGGAAGAGATGATCAACACTAACATTAAAGGGCTTCTCTATGTAACCCGGGTAATCGTACCGGGAATGGTTAATAGAGGAAAGGGACACGTAATAAATATCGGATCAATAGCCGGGCACGAAGCTTATCCTGGCGGCGGAGTTTATTGTGCCACAAAACATGCAGTAAATGCTATTACAAAATCCTTAAGAATGGATGTGTTGGACAAGGGAATAAGAGTCTCCACAGTAGATCCGGGAATGGTAGAAACTAATTTTAGTAATGTACGGTTTTACGGCGATGAAGAAAGAGCTAAAAATACCTACAAAGGATTAACCCCGTTAACGGGAAAAGATATTGCAGAAGCCGTTGTATTCTGTGCAACAAGACCTCCGCATGCAAATATAAATGAAATAATTATTATGCCGAGCGTTCAGGCAAATACCTTTGTAACATCCAGGAAGCAACAGAACTTATAGTATTATAAGTCATCCGGAACAAGCCGGATTAAAATTTTAAACTCTAAATTGCAGCTTTGCTGCGATATATTTATAGTAATTGATAAAAAGATTAATGAAAATATTTGACTCACATTTTCATATTATTAACCCTAAATATCCATTGGTTAAAAACAATGGGTATTTTCCACCTAAATTTACAATTGAAGATTACAAAGAAAAAACAAAAGAGTTTAATATAGTTGGAGGCGCTATTGTTTCAGCCTCTTTCCAAGCGTTTAATCAAGAGTATTTAATAGATGCATTAAACAAATTAGGGAAAAATTATTTTGGTGTCGCAAATATTCCGAATAATATTTCTGATTCTGAATTGAATATACTGAAAAACGCTAATATTATTGCAGTCCGATTTAACTTAAATAGAGGCGGCTCTGAAACAATAGAAAATTTAGAGAAACTATCGAATAGATTATTCGACAAATTTGGTTGGCATACCGAATTATATGTTGACAATAAGAATTTAAAATATTTAGATCAAAAATTAAGTAGATTGAAAAGATTTTCAATTGATCATATCGGTCTTTCAAAAGAAGGATTGCCGGAACTTTATCGTTGGATAGAAAAAGGAATTAAAGTTAAAGCAACTGGTTTCGGTAGAATTGACTTTAATCCTATTCCCATATTAAAGAAAATAAATGAAATAAATCCAAATTCACTTATGTTTGGAACAGATTTACCTTCTACAAGAGCTGAATTTCCATTTTCAGAAAACCATATTAACCTAATCAAGGAAAATTTTACGGAAGCAGAACAAAAAAAAATATTCTTTGAGAATGCTTATGAATGGTACAATAAATAAATCTATCACCAACACATATAGTTTTTGGCGTGCAAATACTGAATGAATATGTGCGATTTAATGGTAATTAAAATTCGATAAGTTGAAAGACATCAGTTTTAAAAGTTACAACAAATCATGTGTTCATCGTTTAACTAAATGAGCAAATCTGCCAAATTGCTTTTTATTCTAAAACATGTCAAAATTTATAAAAACCGGCTTACATAAAATAGCTTAAATCTCCGGCGCCTTCTCTTATAATTTCCGGTTCGTCACCGCTCAAATCAACTATACTGGAAGTTTGTCCGCTTAGAGCGCCGTCCGCCAGCATCAGATCAACCAGGTGATCAAAAACAGTTCTTATTTCAGAAGGGTCAAAATAAATATCGCCTTTTCTATTCGTAACGCTTGTGCTTATTATGGGGTGCCCTAATTCAGCCGCCAAGGTTCGTGCAATTTCATGATCAGGAACTCTGATACCTACGGTTTTTCTTTTTGTCCATAATTTTTTAGGTACATCTTTAGCTGCAGTCAAAACAAATGTATACGGTCCGGGAATAAGTTTTTTCATTGCTTTGTAAGCATAGTTGGAAACTTTAGCATAATGAGAAATGTCTTTTAAGTCGGAGCAGATAAAACTGAGCAATTTAGTATCTGCT
>BDSW01000098.1 GCA_002898175.1 bacterium BMS3Abin04 | reverse complement strand
AAGAAGAATAAAATCTGTTTCAGCGGGATCTTTTATTTCGAACAATACTTTTGCTTTGTTTATGGGTTCTGCCAGAATTGAAGATTTGTTTAATTGATTTAGTAGTGCATCAACTGTATCGCGAATAATTGCCGCTTCTTCATATTTTTTTTGCTCGGATAATTGTTTCATCCTATGCAATAGTCTATTAACTGCAAATTGGTTCTTACCGGATAAATAATCATGCACCTTTTCCAGTTCGAGCTTGTAAATACTTTCCACAGATGAACCTACACATGGAGCTAAGCACCTTTCAATATCTGCTAAATAACATCTTTTCTTTTTATCAAACTCTCTTTCGCTACACTCTCTTAATTGAAAAGTTCGGTCTATTATTTCAACCATCTTGTTAGCGGTTACCCTGTTGCTATACGGACCAAAATAATCGCTTCCGTCAAAATCAAAATGTGTAGTAACCTTAACAAAAGGGAATTTACGACTGTTGCAGATATTTATAAAATAATTTTGTGAGTATCTTTTTAATAAAGTATTAAGCGGCGGTGTGTGTATTTTAATTAATTCGGCCTCAGCAAGAAGTGCTGTTAATTCGGATTTTGTTCTGTGGAATCCAAGCCTGGAAGACATACGTACTATCTTTTTTGTCTTTCTTGGAGCAGCGCTTGAAAAATAATTGTTCACTCTTGCTCTAAGCGATTTTGCTTTACCTATATAAAATATTTTATTCTTTGTATTTTTGAAAAAATATACGCCCGGTTTATCAGGTAACTTGTTAAAATCTTCAGCCAATTTTTTCTTTACAATTCTAAAGGTTTTATTGGTTTTTGGTAGCGATTGAAAAGCCAGGAGCTCGGATGATGTATTAATATCGAACTCGTCCTTTAATTTTTTTATTAGTTTAACTAAAACTTTAGCGGTAACGGTTGCATCGCCTAAAGCACGATGAACGTTTTTGTGTCTTATCCGTAAATGTTTCCTCACATCACCAAGCGACTTTTTCGGAAGATGGGGTAAAACCTTCCTCGATAATTTTAGGGTACATAATGTTGTGTAATCCTTAAAAATTAGGTCCGTCTTGGTAAATTCGTTTTTCAGAAAGGAGTAGTCAAATCTTAGATTATGACCCACTAGGATTGAATCACCGATAAAATCTTCAATTTGCTGAGCAACTTCATCAAAGCGGGGAGCATCTTTTACGTCGGAATTTGTAATCCCGGTTAATAAAGAAATTGAACTTGGTATTTCTGTCCCGGGATTTAGAAATGTCCGGTATGTATCGGTTATTTTAAGATTTACAACTTTTACTAAACCTACTTCAATAATTTTGTTTTTCTCAGCAGATAAGCCGGTCGTTTCAACATCTACAACGGTAAATTCCGTTTCGCTTGGACTTAATTCTTTAAATGAAATATTCTGCATAAAGTTTTAATAATTTTTCATGTTTAATTTATAAAATCTACTAACTATTATTTGATAAAAGTATTACTTTGCGTTTTAAATCAGGCAGTTTAACTACTGAGTTTGTAATCAAATTATAGTCTTGTTTTCTGTTCATTTTAAAAGACATTATGCATTACAATATTATAGATTTATTAGGAAATGTTGGTGTTGCGTTTATTATAGTTACTTATTTGCTGCTCCAATTAAATAGAATGGATAGTAAGAGTATTTTATATTCTTTGCTAAATGCATTAGGAGCACTTTTTGTAATTATTTCACTGATTCAAAATTTTAATATTTCCGCGTTTATTATTGAAGGATTCTGGCTTATTATTAGTCTGATAGGTCTAGTCAGATTTTTTATTAAGAAGTAGAAGTAAATTTCATGGGTGAATTTTATAAATTATCATTATTTTCATAGGTCATAAAAAAATAATTACGGAGTAAAATACAAATGGCGGAAAATATACCTGTTGAGTTTGAAAATATTGGAGAGTATAACCAAGCTGTTCTTCAGCAACTTATAAATAATAATGCATTACTTCACGTGCTTTTGGATATTGAAGTAAATAAATTAGCTCAAGATATGGTACGAGATGAAATGGTGAGCGAAGATTATGACCTTGCCTTAAAAGAAAAACGTAATGAGTTAAAAATGCAAATCAACGAGAAAATCCGTGAGTATAAATTACATGCACTGGCGGATATAAATTTAAAAAAGTGAGCTAATAATTTATGATTATAAATATTTTGTTTATTGGAGATATTGTAGGTAAGACTGGACTTCAAATGGTACAAACATGGTTACCCGGATTAGCTAGAAAATACAAGGCAGATTTTATTATTGCGAATGGGGAAAATGCGGCTGACGGAAAGGGTTGTACGGAGAAAGAAGGAAAAGCAATTTTTGCTTTGGAGGTTGACGTCATAACTAGTGGTAATCATATTTGGGATAAACGTCAATCGCAAGAATACTTAAAAGCAGAAAATAGAATTTTACGCCCGTTAAACTATCCTAAAGGAACTTACGGGAGAGGATATATTATTACCGGGTCAAAAAAAGGAAAAGTAGGTGTTCTTAATCTTCAAGGCAGAGCTTTTATGGCTTCCATAGATTGTCCGTTCAGAGCAGCCGATTGGGCAATTAGCAGGATACAACAAGAAACAAAAGTTATTTTTATCGATTTTCATGCCGAAGCAACCGCTGAAAAACTTGCATTGGCTAATTATATAAAAGGAAAAGTAAGTGCGGTAATAGGAACTCATACACATATACAAACAGCAGATGAAAGAATATTTCCTGAAGGTACTGCGTATCTTACCGATTCCGGAATGACCGGTCCTTATGATTCCGTTATCGGAATGAAAACCGACGCTGCAATTAACAGGTTCCTATATCAAACACCGCAGAAATATCAACCTGCTACCGAGAATAACCATCTGTGCGGTGTTGCGTTAAAGGTTGAGACCGAGACCGGACGTGCCGTGGAAATTGAACGAATTTGTTTACCTGAATTTGAACGAAAAACAAATTACAGATGCTAAATTTTTCTTTACCCCGTTTAGATAAAGATGAAGAATTAAGCAGTT
>BDSW01000097.1 GCA_002898175.1 bacterium BMS3Abin04 | reverse complement strand
ATAAGCCGGAATATTTTTTACTGAAGCATTGCCCGATAAAAATCCCTGGGTAAAATATGGTACTTGTTGAACTACAACACCCCAATTCCACCTGTGTTTTGTATTCATATAACCTAAAAGTCCTGAAATATCCGTGAAAATATCATTCGCTTTAATTTGTAATGCTGTTGTTAAGTTATAATTACCGAGCATATCACTCCAAAACAGCATTATACCTCCTCCGAGATAAGTTCCGTAATTATCAACACCGGCGGCAACCGACGGTTGACCAATACCCATAAGAGATAATTTTGCATGATAATTTGATACCGAATCAGGCATTATATTTTCTAAACCCATATACGGATTATTAAGATTTGTCAAGAACAAATTACTAACTCTGTTTTCAGGCGGTAAATTTCCCGGATTATTAGAACTTAGTTGAATCAAAGGTTTCGTTCCGGCTAAAACCCCGGTAGAATCAATTGAAAAAATACTATAATTCCCTTTCGAGAAAACACTAAAAACTAATTTATTTAAATCCCGGGCTGATGAAATTGCCGGACTTAAATAAGTGATTCCCGTAACTCCACCGTATAGATTTGTTATTTGATAAATTTCATTGTTAAGAAGGTTTAAACGGTAAATGTTAGTTATCCCGTTATGATTAGATAAGAAATAAATACTATTCCCATCATACGACCATTGCGGATTTATATTCTTTCCGTCATTAAAACTATTTAGTTTTATAATTTCATTTGAAGAAGGATTTATTAAAGCCAATTCAAAATTCCCGGTTTTTAAATCGGAAATTTTAGTCGTAAATCTATCGGTAACAAAAGCAATATTTTTCCCGTCCGGAGACCATGCCGGTTGAAGTTCGGCAAAGGCATCGTTCGTTAATCGTTTAAGTTTCTTTTCCTTAAGATTATATAAAAATAAGTTGGAAAACCCGCTGTCAATTGCCGAGAATGCTATATATTTTCCATCCGGAGACCATGCCGGTGAAAATATTTCCGCTAATTCAGGGAAACGAATAGTTTGTTCAATATCACCTGTACTTACGTTTAGAATAGAAAATGTCGGTCTTCCTTTTTCAACTGCGGCAAAACCAAATTTCTTACTATCGGGAGACCAAGTTCCGGTAGAATTAATAAACTGCAGGTTTTGCAAGTGAGTATTTAGTTCTCTTTTAAATAAATTCTTTTCTATTTTACCGGTCTTTGCATCGGCTAAATAAAGATCAACAGAAAATAAATCGCGTGATGAAAAAAATACAAACTTTTTTCCATCGGGACTCAAAGCCGGAGAAACGTTAAGAGATTGAGATCCCTTCTTGCCCTCAATAAGTTCTCTCCCGTAATCCTTAGGTCTTGATGTGATTTTAAGCAGCGGATCGTATTCAGCATGAATTGCAGCATGCCATTGCTTGGAAAGAGAGTCGGGTGAAATATTTAGTACACTATCAATAGCGGAATTGATGCTGCCGGTTTTAGCCGCTCTTCTTAATAATTCTTGAATTACTTGATCCCCGTATGTTCCGCCTATATATGCTAGTAAAGCTTGTCCGTATCTATAAGGAAAATATTTCGGGTTTGTCAAATCGGAAATATCGGGTAATTTTGAAAGAGCCGCTTCACGCATCCACATAGAAGTAAAGGGGTCATCGGGTCCGAGCGAACAATATTCCGCCATACCTTCAATAAACCAAAGAGGCATTTTTGAAGCCGCGGGTAAACCACTGGAAGCAAGATGGTTTTTACTTGTTATATCAAATTGGAAAGCGTGAGTTAATTCGTGCCCAACTACATGATTAGTTTCGGATAGAGGTCCGGCAAAAGAAAGTACGACCCTTCTCATATAAGGTTCTGTAAACCCTCCTGTTCCTTGCCCTATAAATCCCTGACTAACATTAGTAGTTGCAAATTGAGAAAAGCCGTCATATAAAATAATAGCCTGTTTGCCTTTTAATGTATCATCTAAAGTAATTGAATGTCTCGCATACCATCTTTCAGCCATAGCAGCGACATAGTTAACAGCCTTGGCTTCTTCAGGATAATAATAAATATCAAAATGTTTTGTATGCAGGATTTTAAAATTGAATACTTCATAATTTACTTTGTTTCTTCCGAAATACTGAGCATTTATTTGGGAAGTGAACAATAAGGTTAAAGTAAAAACACAAATAACCAATCCTAAATAAAAAGAAATACTCCTTTTCATATCTACTCCTTATCGATAGTCAAACTCTCATAAAAAATAATATATTTTACAATCTAAAACAAATAATGTTACAGGAAAATTGAGAATTAAAAATTGAGAGTTGAGAATTTTTAATCATGTTACTGACAGATGTGAATGACAAGTTAAAATACATAAATTATGAATTATTTTAAAATTATTTAAACATTTTAATATCTCTACGTTTCCAAGCGAGTACAGTCGCCCCGTATTTACAGTATTTCGTAACTCAGATTAGTAATCTGAGTTAATTTTGTGTCCCGTAGCTCAAGTCTGCAATCTGAGTTGAAAAGCGAATCTACATTTTACCCGCCATGGAGGCATTCGTTAAGGTTTGAATACTGATGAGCTTATAAAATATCGAAAGAGGACTTTTGTTTTAAAAAAAATGCTTTTAAAAAATAATTTAAGAACAAAGAATAACGAAGGATGATTTTTGATGAAAAAAATAAATATATATTTTGCACACAGACCGAAAAGTTTATGCTACGATGTTTTCAACTTTATAATTTATTACTTTATTCCACGACATGGGCGAGCGAGCTCCCAGATTAAGAGTAAGACAATGAGTATGATTAAGAAAAACCGATACCCAAAATCCTGATTAAAATTAAGAGAAATAATAAGAAGAAAACTTAAACTTTATTTTTTTTGTAATGAACTATACATATCATCAATTAAATTACCATAACGCTCTTCTATTACTTTTCTCCTAATTTTAAGCGACGGTGTAATTTCACCGTTTTCAATTGTAAACGGCTTATCGAGCATTGTAAATCTCCTAATCCTCTCATAATTTGCTAAATTCTTTTGAAATTTAGAAAATTCACTGTGTAATAAATCATCTATTTGTTTCAATTTTACTAACTCTT
>BDSW01000096.1 GCA_002898175.1 bacterium BMS3Abin04 | reverse complement strand
CCACTATGGTAAAATCCTTAATGCAAATCGGAGTTACTATTTAACAAGATCCCAGCCGCCATTTTACACATCAATGCTTTTGGCTGTTTTCGAAGAACTGGAAAGAAATAAAAAAAACATCAGGTGGCTGTCTGAAGGATTAAAAGCTGCAATAAAAGAATACAATACCGTCTGGATGAATGAGCTGAGATTAACCGACACCGGTCTTAGCAGGTACTACGGAGAAGGGTTTGGGATCCCGCCTGAAACTGAACCTGGTCATTTCAATCATATTCTTGAACCCTATGCAAAGAAATACAAAATATCAATTGATAAGTTTATAAAAAAGTACAATAACAGGGAAATAATAGAACCGAAATTAGATAAATATTTCATCCATGACCGTAGCTTAAGAGAATCGGGACATGACACGAGTTATAGATTAATTAATATTTCGGCATCTTTAAATACAGTTGATCTAAATTCGCTTCTTTATAAATATGAAAAAGATATTGAATTTATTATTAAAGAATATTTTGATGATTCATTTACATATTCAAAAAATATTACTTACAAAAGCAGTTTTTGGAGGAAGAAATCCTTAATTAGAAAAAAATTAATAAATAAATATCTTTGGGATAATACAAAAGGCGTTTTTTTTGATTACAATTTTGAGAAGTCTCAATTAACAGGTTTTGAATCGGCTACAAGTTTTTATACAATGTGGTCCAAGCTGGCTGAAAAGAAACAAGCACAATCATTGGTCAATAACCTTCTTCCGCACCTTGAAGCCCCTGGAGGAATTTTATCCACTTCTAAAAAATCTTGTGGAAAAATTTCCAGTACCCGGCCTCAAAGACAGTGGGATTATCCTTTCGGATGGGCGCCACATCAAATTATTATATGGAAAGCTCTTTCAAATTACGGTTATTCCAATATTTGTGAACGATTAGCTTATAAATGGCTCTATACCATAACAAAGAATGCTGTTGATTATAACGGAACAATTCCGGAAAAATTTGATGTTATTGAAAGAACACATAAAATATTTGCTGAATATGGAAATGTCGGAACTGATTTCGATTATATAACACGGGAAGGTTTTGGATGGATGAATGCTTCTTTTCAATTAGGACAAAAGTATATATCCGATAAAAACATTTCTAATCTAAATAAATTAATACCACCGGAATGGATTTTTTGATTTATTTTGTAAAGCAAAAAGGTTAATGCCTTTTAGTATCCAACTAATAACCATTCTCTAACGAACCTACTAATGTTTTTCCCCCACCTTTTAAAAGTTTGTCATACTATTTAAACTCGGAAGCTTTTGGCTGAATTTAATAGCTGGGTTAATTCATATTTTAGGCAAAGTTCACTAACAGATATTTTCCCTTTTATTTCAATCATAGTCCATTTAATCCAAGTACTAAAATAAAATATTAAATCCCAAATTAAGGATAGGTTTCTCTAAAATTTATGATATTTTAGATGAAGAAGCAGTTTCTTTGTTAATAAAGAATTAGCTGCAGGAAGTTATGAAGTAAATTTTAACGCAGTGAATCTTTCGAACGGAATTTGCATATATCAAGTAAAATACGATAATAATATTAAAATTAGGGAAATGATCCTCCTTTGCTAAAAACTGCGGAGAACAGGTATTCCTTCGGAAAAGCTAAGAATGACAGTTGCTGATTTAATAGTTTATATTTATAAAGTAATGTTAAGAACTGTATTAATGAAATAATAGCCATGTACACATGATACTCAAATATTAACTTGATGATAATTAGACAAGATAATACCTTAGATCTCAATATTATAAAATTGAGAAAAGTTTTAATAATAATTGGAGTATGGTAGGGGAACCGCTATACTAATTATAACTTTAGGCATTTGCAATTAAATATTTCTGTATGTTAAGGGAATAAGTAAGGAAGATCTTTTAGAAAATATTCTTACGTACATAATTGTTGCTATTGTTATATTTTCCATTCTTTATGCATATATATAAGTCCACAAATCGCAGTCAAAAAAAACAAACGGAAAGGGGAAATAAATTAGGTAATAAAAAACAAAGAATATTAAAATTTAAAAGTATTCTTAAAATTAAACAAAAAATAAGAAGTCAAACGAAATTGGGAGACTAAATAATTCAAAACCTGAATTCTACGGTAGATTCAGTATACCAGGATATTCAAATATATCCAATTTCCCCGGTCAGCAGGATCATCAGCATTGGAGGCATTCATTATCACTTTATGCTAATAATATTAATGATTCCAAAAAATTCACTTTCCAGTTTTGTTACTTTCCGTTATCGCACTGACCAATGGAATATAGTTCAGAATAATTTGGGCAGTGTATTAAATTTTTACAATTTAACAATCAAATATCAAATTAACAATAATACTAATTTATTGGTTGGAGGAATAATTGGTTTACAACCAAATTTTTCTGATTATGGTTTTAATATCAAACTTTTGGAATTAGGAGCCTATATAAATAGGACAGATTCTGTTGGATACGGTTTAATGAGTAATACACTATCCATTATGCAGCAGATGAATAATTTTACAACAGGTAGAAGGTTTTTGTATTTTCAACATTCTAGTAATTTTATTAGAAATGTTTATTTATTCATATCAAGCGAAATTGATTTATTTGAACATATTCACGGATCTTCCGCGAATATGTTTAGCTTAACAAGTCTATACGTATCTTTACGATACTCTCCGGGAAGATGGATAACACTATCCGGATCTTATGAGAATTTCTTATCCACGATGTTCTGCTAATTATCAATTAGTCTGTAATAATTTTTGTAATTAGTTTTTTCTCGATAATTTCAAAATAATAATTATTAATATGTAAATTCGGATGATTATAATCCCATATTTCCTTGCGGCTATGTTCGTTTTGGATAAAATTATTATCGCCCTTCTTCTTGGATTTATCTGCAATAACAAAAATCGGTTTATTAAAATATTGGCAAGTGATGGCTAAAAGTTTGCTTCCGACTTTGTTAATAATATTTCCGTTCTTCAAGATTGAATCGGTACCGATAATAGCTGCGTTACAATTTTTTACATAGCCAGGTATCATTGCTTCGGTTATGAAATTAACGTTTAAGCCAAGCGACAATAGATTATCGGCAAGAACTTTACCTTCATTTTGCGGTCTCGATTCGGAAATAGTAAGTTCAATGTCCCTTTTTCTTTGAGAAAGAAGAGTAAATATTTCAAATACTGTCTTGCTGTTAGAGATAGTTATAAATGATTTATAAGATTTAATATTTGAATATAACTTATCAAAAATTTGCCGATAAACAATATTCTCCGTAGTTAAATAATTACGAATAAAAGCAAATAATTTATTCTTATCACCTTCAACAATAAAATCATTTAATTTAAGAATATAAGTTTGAATAGCTTGAAATTCTTTCCAATTATTTTTTGCAAAGTTTATTATAGATGGGAAATCGGAAATATTATCAAAATACTGATATAGTAATGAATTAAATTTATAAAGTAATTCCTTACTACCGGAATTCCTATCATCTAAGAGTTCCTTAAATTTATTGTCGAAGCTGCTCATAGTTAAACAACAATTGAATTATGTGTTATAATGGTATCCTTTTATCGGTTCCCTCAATGAAAGTACCGGACACGGTGCCTTTCTTACGACTTTCTCCGCTGTGCTTCCAAACAGTAAATGCTCAACACCTGTATGACCATGAGTAGCAATAATAATCAAATCAATATCCAGTTCAGCTGCTGCATCGTTAATTTCAACAAATGGTTTACCGGTCTTAATTACTACTTCATATTCCAGCTTACTACCAATTTCTGTTTTTGCTAACTCTTGCAGTTCAATTTTCGCTCTTTCGTTTAAATCGATATCGGCTGTGGGAAAAGATATTTGTCCCATACTAAAATCAGCAGGATAAATCACAGGCTCCACTACATAAATAATATAAAGCTTAGCGTTGAATATTTTTGCAAAATCTACAGCATAACGGAGTGCACTTTTAGAATAGTCTGAGAAATCAATCGGGACTAAAATTTTCTTTATCTGTTGCATTTTGTAACTCCTTATTTTTAGTTAACAATTTTTTCTTTAGAGCCACATAATCATCATTAATATGGCGTAATCTTGTTATTACAATATGCGTAAGACCGCGTAAAATTATTATACCTTGTTTAGGATATTTATTTATGAATTCATCTAAATCCGGTCTGAAAATAACGGCTAGTTTTGTATCTTTAACGGCAATTGCAGAAGCAGATCGTTGGTCTTTAAACAAAGTAGAAAGTTCCCCGAAAAAATCACCTTTACCAAAAGTTGCCAATTCTTCTGTCTTCCCATCCCCATAACTTTTTATAATTTTAACTTCACCTTCCTGAACCAAGTACATTCCAATACCAGGGTCACCTTCCATAAATATATATTCACCTGACTTATAAGCTCTGTTATGCATAAGTTTCATTAAGTGTTTAACATATTTTTTCTCAATCTGGTTAAAGGGTGGTATTGAACAAACCATACTTTCCAGATCGTCTTTTGTTGTTTCGGTTTTAAATAAGTTTGCCCAAAAATTGCTGGTATTAAAACTGGTATTGGTTTCCATTTTATCTCCTATTTAAAAATTCCGGATTCTGCAACACGCCAAATTTTTTGGCACGGAAATTTGTTTTCATAAAGAGCTCTTCCGATAATTACAGAATCTATTCCGCTGTCCGATTCGTCTTGAATTTTTCTTAAATCGCTATAATCTCTAATTCCGCCGGAAAGCGTTACCTTAGCGCCGGTGGCTTCGGCAATTGATTTTGAAAGAGATATATTAGGACCTAAAAGCATTCCGTTTGTTTTTACATCCGTTACTATCAATCGCTCTATCCCAATTTCAGTAAGTCTTTTAGCATAATCAACAGGTGTTTTTCCGGTTTCTTTTTTACGTCCGTTTATTACCACATTATTATCAATTACATCAATTGCAGCAGAAACTTTTTGTGGTCCATAAGACTTCATGATTTTCTTATATTCTTCAATATTTTTACATGCTAAGCTACCGATAACAATTCTAAAAACACCAAGATTAAAAATTTCTCTAGCTTCCTCAAGTGAACTTATACCACCCCCCATCTCTATTGGAATAACCACCGAGTCGCATATTTCCGCAATAATATCGTAGTTTTTATGTAGATGTTCGTGGGAAGAATCGAAATCTACAACGTGAACTATTTTAGCATTTTCGGCTCTCCACAATTTTGCCATATCAACTGGATTATTACCATAAGAAGGGCAGTTGAGCTCGGGGATTCCCTGTACAACTCGAACAGTTTTCCTGTCTTTAATATCAATTGACGGAATAACCAAAATCTTCTTCATTTATAACTTCCACTTACCTTTATTCTTAATTGATTTTCTACTTATTATGAGTTTTTGAATTTCACTTGTCCCTTCAAAAATTCTGAGTATCCTTGCATCACGATAAAATCTCTCAATAGGAAGTTCCGCCGAAAAACCCATGCCCCCGTGTATTTGCAAAGCCATATCGGCTATTTCTGATACACCTTCAGAACAAAATAGTTTCACAATAGCAGATTCCTGAGTTACATTTTTTCCCTCGTCATATTTTTCAGCCGTTCTATAAAGTATACTTTCCATTGCATAAATTTTTGAAGTCATTTCTGCTATCATAAATTGTATTGCCTGAAATTTTATAATCGGCTGCTTGAATTGTTTCCTTTCACTTGCATAATTAACCGACATTTCCAATAATTCTTTTGCAGCGCCTAAACTGCACGCTCCTATTCCAATTCTTCCTGAATCCAGAGTTTTCATAGCAGTAATAAATCCACGACCGTTAATACCAATCATGTTTTCTTCAGGGACTTCAACATTATCAAAATGAATTGAGTTAGTAGTACTTCCCCTTATACCAAGTTTTTTTTCATTAGGACCAATATTTAATCGGGGTAAGTTTCTTTCGACGACAAATCCGGTTATCCCTTTGTCTGTCCTGGCGAAAACAGAAAATATATCCGCAATTCCCGCATTAGTTATCCAAATTTTTTCACCATTAAGAATCCATTTGCCGTTTTTATATTTTGCGGTAGTTTGCAGATCAAAAGCATCGGAACCGGCTTCGGCTTCCGTTAAAGCAAATGCAGCAATCTTTTTACCGGAAGTAATTTGCGGGAGATACTTCTTCTTTAATTCCTCTGAACCGCCAATATAAACGGCGTTTGCACCAATTGATTGATGAGCTCCGATTAATGCTGCCGTTGAACCGCATGCTCTTGTCACTTCTTCCTGTGCAATACAAAAACCTACTTCACCAAAACCGCCGCCGCCGTATTCCTCAGGGAATGCAGTTCCGAATAGACCAACTTCGCCTATTTTTTTTATTAATTGTTTAGGAATGTTTTCTTTCTTATCTATTTGAGATGCAATTGGTCGTATTTCATTGTCTGTAAAATCCCGCACCATCGATCTTAACATTTCTAAATCATTTTTGGTTACCATTTGTCACCGGGCAGTTTTAGAAGTAAAAATTTATATTTACAATTATAACATTTATTTTAATTATCTGTTGCACTAATGAGAAAATTTCCATTACTGTTTTGGAATAACAAAAATACGAATTAATATTGATGTTAATTCTGTGCTACTGGCTAGTAGTCTTTGAAAAACTAATTCCGTAACACAGAATTATATTCTGTTGAAAACTGTACTGCAGACTTTCCTGTATTTGAAAACTGATTTTGTAACAAAGATTTACTTTTATGAAATAACGAAGTAAGATACACGAAAAAATAAAATAGTACGTTTGTTTTCCGGGAAAGTGTTAATTGTACTTACTATTCCGCTAACAAGATATTTGTAATACGAGATGTCGCATAACGACTTAATACTTAAATCTTGACTTTTCAGCATAAAATAGTCACATTTGAATTCATGTGTCAAAATTATGTTTATAAAACAAGCAAAAATGATGAAATTAGTATAACTACTTTTGGGAATCAGCATCTAAAGAGTGGTAAGTGCTTAATATATTGTCATGGTTTTAAGGGATTTAAAGATTGGGGTTTTGTTCCTTATGTAGGAAAATATTTTGCAGAACGAGGATATTTTGTAATAACTTTTAATTTTTCCCATAACGGTATAGGGAACAATCCTCTTGAGTTTACAGAGCCTGATAAATTCGCAGAGAATACATTCTCTCTCGAAGTAAATGAACTAAACGAAATTATTAACGCAGTCTCAAACGGTTATTTCGGAAAAATCATTAACCCTAAAATTGGAATTATCGGGCACAGCAGGGGAGGAGCAGTAGCATTATTAGCTGCATACAACAACAATAACGTTAACGCTTTAATTACCTGGTCATCTATTGCAAAGTTAGATAGGTACTCAGAACGGCAGAAGAAAGAATGGCTTTCTAAAGGTTATTTTGAAGTTCTTAATTCTCGGACAAATCAAATAATGAGAATGAATAAGGATTTATTGAAAGATATTATTAACAATAAAAATGGTTTTTTAAATATAGAAAAAGCTGCTAAGGATCTTAATAAGCCTTGGTTAATTATTCATGGTGAGCAAGATTTAACCGTTAAGTCTGACGAAGCTGAAAAATTGTACGGGTGGTCTAATAAACACCTAACGGAATTGCAGCTGATTCCGTTTGCAGGTCATACTTTTAATATTGTGCATCCAATGGAAAAGGTGAGTGAACCGTTAAATAAAGTTTTAAAAAAAACTGAAAAATTCATTGAAAAAATAAAATAATTACTTATTTTTTATACATAACAAAAAATGAATTCGCTTTATGGGAACTAAAAACATTGTTTTTATCGTAGTATTTATTGCAGCATTCGGATTTTTATTTTACAATTTCAAAAGAATAATCTCTTACCTTAAAGTCGGTGAACAGGAAAACAGATTTGATCATCCCGGTGTACGGTTAAAGAATGTATTAAAAATTGCTTTAGGACAGTCAAAGATTTTACGTGATCCGGTAGCCGGTTCCGTACATGTAATGATTTTTTGGGGGTTTTTAATATTCCTCTTTGCTGTTGTAGAGGCTTTAATTCAAGGATTTTACACTCCGTTTACATTTGAATTTTTAGGACCGTTTTATTCTTTAATTACCTTAGTTCAAGATATTTTCAGCGTTCTTGTAATTTTAGCTGTTCTTTACGCTTTATTTAGAAGATATATTCAACACGTTCCCAGGTTGGAACACGGCAAAGAAAGTCGATTAGATGCAACAATTGTATTGTTGTTGATTCTTTGTGTTGTTATTGCAATGCTTGGGGAAAACACGGCACAAATAGCAAATAATAATTTTAATCTTTCCAAATTTGAAGTAAGACCTTTATCGGCTTTTTTAAGTCATTTGTTTTACAACGGACCCAGTGCAGGAGCAGAATTTGCCTTTGAGTTTTTCTGGTGGATGCATATTTTAGTTGTCTTAAGTTTTATGAATTTTCTTCCTTATTCAAAACATTTTCATGTATTCACATCAATTCCCAATGTTTATTTTCATAAAATCGGAAAGAATAAATTTGCACTGAAACCACTCGACTTGGAAGATGAAAATGCAGAGCAATTCGGGGTTGCTGATATAAATGATTTGACATGGAAACAAATATTGGACGGATATACATGTACGGAATGCGGTAGATGTTTCGATGCTTGTCCTGCTGCTGCTACCGGTAAAGACCTTTCACCGAGAGAAATTATAATCAATATTAGAAAACGTACAAAAGAAAAAGCTCCGCTTTTAGCTGCAGGAGTTGAAGAAAATGAAGTATACGAAAAAACTTTAATCCATAATTACGTAAAAGATAATGAGCTTTGGGCATGCACAACATGCGGCGCTTGTATGCAGGAATGCCCGGTTACAATAGAACACGTTGATGCCATCGTAGATATGCGAAGAGATTTGGTCTTAATGGAATCAGAATTCCCGAATGAATTAAATTCGGTGTTTAAGAATCTTGAGACTAATTTTACTCCCTGGGCTTTTAACTCGCAGGATAGAGCTAATTGGGCTGAAGGATTGAACATTAAAACGATGGCGGAAGATTCAAACGGGGAATATCTTTTTTGGGTAGGATGTGCCGGTTCTTTTGATGCAAGATATCAGAAAGTAAGCAAAGCTTTTGCTACTTTAATGCAGAATGCCGGTGTCGATTTTAGAATCCTCGGGACGGAAGAAAAGTGTAACGGAGACACGGCAAGACGACTCGGAAATGAATATCTCGCGCAAATGATGATGCAGGAGAATATTGAAACACTTAACAATTACGGAGTTAAAAAAATAGTAACATCCTGCCCGCATTGCTTTAATTCGCTGCAGCACGAATATCCTCAATTCGGGGGTAATTTTGAAGTTATTCATCATTCGCAATTGTTGAATAAATTAGTTGATGAAGGTAAGATTAAATTAAAAGACGAAAATCTAAAAAGTAAAGTAACTTATCACGATTCTTGTTATCTTGGAAGATATAATGATATATATAATGAACCGAGAGCGCCTATTAAGAAAATTAAAGGCATTGAACTTGTTGAAATGGATAGAAATAAAGATAAGGGATTTTGCTGTGGCGCCGGCGGCGGAAGAATGTTCTTGGAAGAAACCGAAGGTACAAGAATAAACGAGAACAGAACAAAAGAAGCATTAGCTACTAATGCCGATATAATTGCTTCGGCTTGTCCATTCTGTATGACAATGTTAAATGACGGTGTAAAATCATTCGATAAAAGCGAAGAAGTAGAAGTTAAAGATATCGCAGAAATAATTCTTGAAAATTCACTAATTAACTAACATAAAAAGGAGAATCAAAATGAGTGACAGTTATAGCAAACTCTTAGAATTTGTACAAAGTATGGAAACTGATGTATATAAATTCTACGAAAAAGGGCAATCTGCTGCAGGTACAAGAGTAAGAAAATCATTAAGCGAACTAAAAAAAATGGCTCAAGATATGAGGAATGAAGTTCAAGATTTAAAAGCTCAAAGAAAATCTGAAAAGAATTCATAGTTATATTATTTGGGCAATCTTTCCGGCATTATTTAAGATTGCCCATCCTTCGCATGAAAAAGTTTGTCAATTCCTTTACCGCATTTTTATTTTTTGCTCTAATTTTAATTAGCTGCAAACAAGAAAAAATTAATAAACCTGTACAAACACCTGCTATCAAAAAAGATACTGTTGTTAATGTAAATATTTCTGCCGTTGGTGACATTATGTGCCATTCAACCCAGATAAATTATGCAAGGACAAAGGATGGCAGTCTTGATTTTAGACCAAACTTTGAAATAATAAAAAAATATTTTGCATCTAAAGATTTAGTTATAGGAAACCTGGAAACCACTTTTGCAGGAAGCAAAAGAAAATATTCCGGTTATCCTTTTTTTAATACTCCTGATGAATTCCTTGATGCATTAAAATATGCAGGATTTAATATACTATTTACTTCTAATAACCATGCCTTCGATCAAGGTAAATATGGTGTGCTTAGAACTATTAAGGAGATTAAAAAAAGGGGAATGACTAATCTCGGGACTTATAAATCTCAAAGGGATAGAGATTCAATTAGAGTTATTGATATAAAAGGTATTAAACTGATTATTTTAGCTTATTCATATAGTACAAATGGTGTCCGTATTCCTAAGGGAAGTGAATATTTAATATCAACCATTGATACTTCTTCTATTCGTTCTGATTTAACAAAGGCAAAAAGATTAAATCCTGATTTAGTCTTAGTTTATTTCCATTTCGGTCAGGAATATTTTCATAAGCCGACCCGATTCCAGAGAAAGATTGTTGAATTTACTAAGAAACATGGAGCAGATATAATTATCGCGAGTCATCCTCATACTTTACAACCGGTAGAAACTTTTCCACTTAATAATTCAAGATTGGATTCCGGTTTTGTTGCATATTCTCTGGGTAATTTTATATCGAATCAGAGATGGCGTTATTCCGACGGCGGAGCAATATTAAATTTTTCGGTTCGGAAGAATCTTAATACAAACAAAATAAAAATAAATAATTTAAGCTTTTTACCGTTTTGGGTATATAAAGGAAAATTAAAAAATAAAAATAGCTATGCTGTACTTCCGCTAACTGACTCATCTATTTCAAGATCATATCCATTTTTAACCCCAAAAGATACATTGGAAATGAACCAATGTATTTCGGACGTTTTAGATATTATGAAAAAAAGTACATCGAAATTAAAACTATTAACTGTAGGAACTACTGAGGATTGATAATTCAAAAATTTGTAAAATAAATAATTTTAATTGCTAATCTAGTAACTTGCAAACTTGCTACAAGCAGCAGCATTTTTCAGCTAATGTTTAAAGTTTTTCTTGTATATTTATACTTTTTTAAATTTCTGCTTATTTAAGTACACCTTTCGTCATTATGTGATTTGAATTTTTTATCCAAAAAAACAGTACATTTCATCGTCCGAAACAACATCAAAAAAATCTGAAATAAGTTTAACATAAGGTATCGGTTCGTAAAGTGTCCATTGCAAGTTACCTCGCATCCAAAATATTTTCCAATGTTTTTGTGCTTTAACGTATGTCGCTTTTGCAATTGGTTCTTCAATTATTATTTTTTCATCATCCCATTTAGGTCTTATTTCGTAAATAAAAACGTTCTGATCTTCGATGCGATAAGCTAAATCTACTTTATCCCTTATTTCTTCAGGCGGACGGCGGTAATACAAAAACTTTGCCGCTGCCTTTTCAATCTCTTCTATTTGCTGTTTTGTCAGTTTCATTGCTGATCTCATTTTTTAAAATTCAAAATGTCTTTTCTCTTTAGGAATAAATTTCACTAGTGTAATATTTAATTCCATTTGATTAAGGCATCGGTATAAATTTGAGGAGTCTATTGTTTCGCAAAAAAATAAATCTTTTTAGTTCTTTTTCTTTCATTTTTTTCGGATACGGCTATTTAATTTTTTTAATACTACTTTTGTGTTTAACCAAAGATTTCATTTGAGTGATGGCTAATTGATTTAATTGTTTAAGTCTTTCCGGTTGAGAAATTCCTTGTTGAACAAGCATAGCATTAATGCTTTCCATATTCGATAAAACAACAAGTTGTTCAATAGCGGCAAAATCTCTAATATTTCCTTTTTTATCCGGATTCTCATCACGCCACTCTTTAGCTGTTTTACCAAACAATGCAATATTAAGCACATCCGCTTCGTTAGCATAAATAAAAGATATTTGTTTTTTAGAAAGTTTCTGCGGTATTAAGTTTTCCTTAATAGCATCGGTATGAATATGATAATTTACTTTGGCAAGAGTCCGCTGAAAATTCCATTCAAGTTTTAGGCGGTTGTTTTCATCAGATTTGAGTCGTTGAAATTCTTTTAATATATAGAGCTTAAATTCCGGACTTATCCAGGAAGCAAACTCAAAGGCAATATCTTGATGAGCAAAAGTTCCCCCGTAACGCCCAGATTTAGAGGTAATTCCGATTGCATTTGTAGATTCAATCCATCTTTTTGGAGAAAGAACAAAATAATTTGTACCTGCTTCCATTTTAAACCTCTCGAATTCGATAGGTTTAAAATCAGAATTGTTTAATTTCTCCCATAAACCAAGAAAATCGATAGTACTTCTGGAACGCATCCAATTGTTGATAATCGAAAATGGTTCTTCCTTATTTCTATATTTTGCAATATCAGTGAGGGATATATAATCTTTATGTTCAAAGGTATATATCGCAATTTCTGTGCCTTTAACATTAATTTTGGTTTGTCTTTTTGTCATAATTCAATAATCTCCATTAAAGAATCTGTACCGCTTATACATTTTACAGGTAAAAGTGTATCACTCTTACTTCCATCTTCCAATAAAAGTGGTCGAATTCAACCACTTTAAAAATCCTTTGAATATTTCCAAATGTACCGAATACGGTATAATTAAAACAATTTTTCACTTTATTTTGAAAAACTTTCTGTTATTATTATTTCCGGTTTATAGTTTTTAGGAACTCTAATTTCGACTTCACTTTGATTATCTCTCTCTTCTGTTTTTAACGGATAACCGCGTAAAATCTCCATAA
>BDSW01000095.1 GCA_002898175.1 bacterium BMS3Abin04 | reverse complement strand
TATCGGAAGACCAAAGCATTTATATAGTATTTATAGAAAAATGATAAAGCAAAATAAACCGCTTGAAGAAATTTATGACCTGATGGCTATTAGAATAATTATTGAAAATAACGATACTAATGAGTGCTATTATGTTTTAGGTATTATAAACCAGTTGTTTATCCCAATCCCCGATAGATTTAAAGACTTTATTTCAATTCCAAAGAAAAACGGTTATCAATCCATTCATAACACTGTAAATGGTCCTGATGGAAGACGGGTAGAAATTCAAATCAGAACAAGGAAAATGCATGAAATTGCCGAGAAAGGTGTTGCTGCGCATTGGAAGTATAAAGAAGATGTTGTTAAAACCGATCAAGACCTCGATGAGTGGGTTCAATGGATTAGAGATATTTTTGAAAATGCTTCGCGGGATGAGGCTTCGAAAGAGATACTGGCAAGCTTTAAGCTTAATTTATATCAAGATGAAATATATATATTTACACCCAAGGGAGATTTAAAGCGGCTTCCTATAAATTCAACTCCGGTTGATTTTGCTTTTGATATACATAGCAGAGTCGGATATCATTGCATCGGTGCAAAGGTTAACGGTAAAATTGTTCCCTTAAGTACAAGATTACATAGCGGCGATAAAGTGGAAATCATTACTTCAAAGAATCAGCATCCAAATAAAAGCTGGCTTCAATTTGTTCGAACACATAAAGCAAAATCCAACATAAGAAAGTACATAAATAGGGAAGAGGAAAAAGTAGTTGAAGCAGGGCATCAAATTTGGGATAAGAAAATTAAAAAGTTAAAACTTACTTTTACACCTGATGATGTTCAAAAACTGTGCAGAAAATTAAAATTTGAAAATGTATCGGCTTTCTATTCTACAATTGCGCAAGATAAATTAAATTTAGATGAAATTCTAAATCCTATCGAAGAAAAAGAAACAGCTGACTCTCATGAACTTCAATTTGATAATTTTGTTGAAATAGCTCGTAAAGAAAGTGGGGAAGTTCTGGTTGATGGGGAGCATAAAGGAATTGAATATCATTATGCAAAATGCTGCAGCCCTATTCCCGGTGATCCCGTTGTGGGTTATATAACTATTGGAGAAGGAATTAAAATTCATAGGAAGAACTGTAAGAATTTAATTAGCATGTCTAAAAATAATGAAAATCGATTGATACCTGTTGCATGGCCTAAAACGGAAGGAGCTTCCTTTGTTGCCGGAATTACTGTCAGAGGTGAAGACAAACCGGGTATTTTGAATGATATTTCTAACAGCATAACTAGTTATAGAAATACAAACATTAAATCGGTTAACATTAATACGAATGATTCGTTATTCGTTGGGCAGGTTACGGTTTATGTGGAAAACTTGGAGCACCTCAACAGGTTATTGGAAAGATTAAGGAAGAATAAAGGAATTTTTAGTGCAGAAAGATTTGAATCCGATAGTAAGAAAAGTATAAGCAATTTGGGTTGAACATTTTTTTTATAACTATAACATAGGATTATAGTTTAATAGTGATTTCCGGGAAAATTTTTATTAAACTTTTAGCAATTGATTTTGGGCAGAAAAGAATTGGTCTTGCTGTTTCCGATCCGTTTCGAATGTTCGCGACACCGCTTACCACCCTTAAAAATAACTCAGATTTTTGGGATAATTTAAAGAAAATTATTGATGAGAATATGATTAGGATGATCATTTTAGGTTATCCTCTAAAGGAAAACGGTGAAAAATCAGACAGTACCCTTGCTGTTGAAAAGTTTAAACGGGAGCTTGAAAAGAAAACTAAACTTGAGGTGATTTTATTTGATGAGAGATACTCTTCCGAGATTGCAAAGGAAAGAATAATTGAATCCGTGAAATCAAAGAAAAAGCGACGGAGCAAGGAACTGGTTGATATGTATGCGGCGGCGGTAATTTTAGAAGACTATATGAAAGAAAATAGTAGTTAAATGAAATTATTTGTGTGTCAAAGTTTTATTATAAAATAAGAGAAAACTTTTTTAACTTTGTCTTTGTTAAATTATAATTTGACATTTTTACCTTTATAAGCTATTTTCACAAAGAATATAAACCAAATTTTGGGAGCACACATGACACTTGATGCACTTGGAATGATTGAAACCAAAGGTTTAGTTGGTTCAATTGAAGCAGCTGATGCTATGGTTAAAGCTGCAAAAGTAGAACTTATTGGAAAAGAAACAATTGGCGGCGGTTACGTAACCGTTATGGTTAGGGGCGACGTTGGAGCTGTTAAAGCAGCTACGGATGCCGGCGCTGCCGCTGCTCAGAGAGTAGGCGAGTTGGTCTCTGTACATGTAATACCGCGTCCTCATTCTGACGTAGAACTGATATTACCGAACAGATCAAAATAATAGTTAAGTAAAATGAATTTAGCCCTTGGTCTAATTGAGACTAAAGGACTGGTTGGCGCCATAGAAGCTGCTGATGCTATGGTTAAAGCAGCTGACGTTAAACTGGTCAGTAAAGAAAAAGTTACCGGCGCTTTGATGGTTATCAAAGTCGTTGGGGATGTGGCTGCCGTAAAATCAGCTGTTGATGCCGGTTCGGTTGCTGCTCAAAGAGTTGGTGAACTTATTTCATCTCATGTAATTCCCCGACCGGATGATCAAATAGATCAGCTTATTTTTAATCGGCAAAAGCAAGGTAGACATTCAGCAGAAAAGCAAAACGAAGTTGTCCCCAAAACAAAACCGCCAATAAAAAATGAAGTAAAATCCGAGCCGAGTTTTCCCAAAATTACCGAACCTAAAGACGTAATTACAAAAAATGAAAGTTCCGACCGGTTAGAAAAGAAGAAAGTAAAAGTTGAATCTTCCGGGAAATCAATTCCTCCTAAAGAAGAACTTAATTCTTTTAATGTTCATCAGTTGAGGAAACTTGCTAGAACATTTGAAAATTTTCCTATCCATGGAAGGGAAATATCAAAAGCTAATAGGCAGTTACTTCTTGATTATTTTAATGAATTAAGATAGTTAGTTCTTATAAAATTAAATTTAGACTCCACAACTAGTGGAGTTTTTTTATATTTACCTTCTATGAAAAAGAAATTAATCCCAATTGTATTAATAGTATTGTTCTCGGTTTTGCTTTGGGTCTATGTTTCCTTCTCGGGAGATTATTCTATTACTCTTAAGTTACCCATTGAAATTGAGAATATTCCATCCGGCTATGCTTTGAGTTCCACTTCAACTAATAGTGTGTCGATAAGTATAAAAGGACAGGGGTGGCAGCTGGCACAAAATACGTTAGGAAGAAATCCTAAATTTAGAGTGTTCTGTAAAGGGAAAAAGAAAAAACAAAAAATTTCTGTGAGAAATGAATTTATTAATAATCCTTGGCTATCTTCAACATTGCAGATTGTAGAAGCTTCCCCTCAAAATATTGAGTTTACGATTGAACAGATTAAAACTAAAAAAGTGGAAATCCTTCCTATTATATCATATGAATTCAAACCCGGTTACGGATTGGTATCCCGTATTAAAGTAGAACCGGACTCGGTTGTTGTTATTGGCCCGGAAAGTAAAGTAGAGAAGATTGAATTCGTAAAAACAAAACTTGAAATATTTGAGGGGCTTGATCAATCTATCTCTGAAGTTATTCCTTTGGTTAAAAGTAAATACTTAAACTATAATATTGATCGATGTAAAATTAGTTTTGATGTAGAAAAAATTGTTGATAAATCAATTGATAATATCCCGGTTATAACTAAAGGAGTACCTACTTTACAGCAGCTTGTTTTAACTCCTAATAATATTAGAGTCGTTTTGCGCGGCGGGATTAATCGACTTAGCAGACTCTCTGCTAAAGATATTAAAGCATACGTAAAATTTAATGATGCTCTAAAAGATACGCTGGGAGCTATAGTTCCAAAAATTGAAATTCCTAATCAAACAAAATTAATAGATGTTAAACCTATGCGTTTAGACTATATAATAAAGAAATATTAATATGTTCATTACATTCGAAGGTCTGGATTTTTGCGGTAAATCAACGCAAGTAAAATTATTGAGGAATTATTTAGTTCGGCAAGGAAAGGATGTTAAGTTAATACGTGAGCCTGGGGGAACTAAAATATCGGAAAAAGTAAGAGAAATTCTTTTAGATAAAAATAATCTGGAAATGTCTCCCGAAACCGAATTGCTTCTGTTTACGGCAAGTAGAATCCAGTTGGTAAAAGAAGTAATTATTCCAAATTTAAAAAAAGATGTATTTGTTATCTCCGATAGATTTCATCATTCTTCAATTGCATACCAAGGGTTTGGGAGAGGACTTGATCTTGATTTTGTTGAATCGCTTCAGTCTTTTGCTATTCAGGGCGCTTTACCGGATATTACTTTCCTTTTAGATATTTCTGTTGAAGAAGTTAATAAGAGAAAGGAAGAATTTGAACATCAAAACTTAGATAGAATTGAATTATCAAAGAACCGGTTTTATGAAAATGTGCGGGAAGGTTATTTATACCTTGAAAAGAAAGAACTGTACATCAAGCGCATAGATGGTTCACTACCAATAGATACAATTCATCGGCAAATTATTTCTGAAATTAAAAAATTTAAAACTAATGCGGACTATTTAAATGAATAAAAAATATAAATTTATTTTAGTTGTTGTTATAATTCTTTCTTTCGGATTTTTACTGAAAAGCTCCGATATATATTTCGAAATCTCTAAATCAATAGATATTTTCGGCAGAATTTATAAAGAAGTAACACTTAATTACGTTGACCCTGTTGATCCCGAAGAATTTATGCTTGCCGGAATTAAGGGAATGCTTTCGTCATTAGATCCTTATACGGTCTATATTGATTCCGATCAGCAGAAAGAACTTGATCTTATTACAACAGGCAAATACGGCGGTATTGGCGCTACGGTGGGATTAAAAAACGGAAATGTAACAATTGTCGATCTTATTGAAGGGTATTCTGCTCAGAGACAAGGAATTAGAATTGGGGATGTAATAGTTAAAGTAGATAGTGTTGAAATTTCAAAGGATAATTATAATCAATTAGGAAGTTTATTAAAGAAACCGGCAGGATCTGAAGTAACGGTAACGATTTCCCGCGAAGGGGTAAAAGATAATATTTTGTTTAACCTAATAAGCGAAGAAATAGAGATTAAGAATTTAACATATTATGGATTTGTACCTTCAAATAGTACTAACGCTTATCTAAAACTAAGTGGTTTTTCCAGAAGTGCGGGAAGTGAAGTTAAAAAAGCGCTGATTGATTTGGAAAATAAAAAGAAGGTAAGTTCTATTGTTCTTGATTTACGTGGTAATCCGGGTGGACTTTTAGATGCGGCAATTGGAATTGCTGATAAATTTTTAAGGAAAGGGAATTTAATAGTTTCCGTGATTGGAAGGGACACAAGTAGAATTCAAAAATATTATTCTAAAGAAGTTCCGGTTGCAGGTGATATTAAAATGGCAGTGCTTATAAACGGAGGATCGGCTTCAGCGTCGGAAATTCTTTCGGGGGCAATACAAGATCATGATAGAGGAATAATTGTTGGAACAAATTCTTTCGGGAAAGGTCTTGTGCAATCCGTAGTTCCATTATCTTTTAATACTTCGCTGAAAATTACTACAGCCAAATATTATACACCAAGCGGACGCTGTATTCAAAAAATAGACTACTCAAAAAGTAAAATATTTAAGAAAAATACTTTTGGAGAAAAGAAAGCTTTTCATACCGATCATGATAGAATAGTTTATAGTAGCGGGGGAATAAAACCGGATTCGGTAGTTTCTGCACAAAGTGAATCCGAACAGATAAAATTTTTATTGGCGCGAGGAATGTTTTTTAAATTTGCCTCTTTCTATTTTAATACCCATAATAATCTGAATCTGAATACGATAAATCAGGATAAGCTATTTAATGAGTTCATTGATTATGTTGATAAGCAAAACCTCAATTATACTTCAAATGCAGAAAAAGTACTGGCGGAATTGAATAAAATTGTAATCAAAGAGGACTATAACTCAAACGTAAAACAAGACTTGGAAATTCTTAATAAGAAGTTTGAAAAGATTAAAAACCAGGAATTACGGAAATACAAAACCGATATAAATACGGAAATCCTTCAAGAATTAGCAGCAAGAATTAGCGGACGTAAAGGAAGAATAGAACAAGCTTTAAAAAATGACCCTCAATTTAAAGCCGCCTTTGAGATTTTACAAAATAAAATATTGTATGCTAGAATTTTAATTAATGAATGAAATTGTAATAATTATTCTTTTCGTAATTGTGGGAATAATTGCCGGTACCGGCGCGGGACTTTTGGGAATTGGAGGAGGGATTATTTATATACCCTCACTTTATTTCTTGCTACCTAAAATTGGTGTTGGTCAAGATGAAATTGTATTTGTAGCTATTGCAACTTCTCTGTTTACCGCTTTGTTTTCTTCCGGCGGAGCATTCTTAAATCATTTAAAAATAAAAAATGTAGATTTTAAGAAAGCTTTGTTATTTGCAAGCGGCAGCATTATAGTGGCATTTTTTCTTCCAAAAGTAATTATAAAATTAAACCACATTTATCCGAAGATTATTTTACTCCTTCTAATGATTTTGGTATTAATTAGATTTTTATTCGATAGAAAGAAGGAAATGAAATCCATATTATTACTAAATGATTATTATTTAATATTTTTCGGTTTTCTTATTGGCGCATTGTCTGCTTCAAGCGGCATCGGTGGCGGTGTTGTAGCAGTTCCGGCTCTCGCTTTGTTTTTCGGGCTCTCGTTTAAACGGGCTATCGGTACATCAACTTTAGTTGTTTTTCTAACTTTGTTAACTTCATCTTATAGTTATTGGTTATTAGGAAGTTCTTTTCATTCATCAGGATCTTTTGGGCTAATAAATCTATCTGCAGCTCTTCCAATGGCTGTCGGAGCCGGGTTAGGTTCTGTGTTTGGGACTAAAATTGCATATAAATACTCAGAGAAAACAGTAAAAACCGTATTCCTAATATTTTTGTTGGTTTCAATAATAAAAATTATTTCAAGTTTTTAACACAACAAAAGAGATAAATTTTTCAAAAGTACTTATGTTAATATTAAAAAATTTTATTTACTTTGCCTTTTTGACGTTTAACAATTTTTATAATTTTACTTGATGAATTTGGAACTTTTTACTTTCATAAATGTAATGAATCTTTGTAGAATGAATTTCATCTTATAAATTTATTCTAAATTTATGTTTGATTTTAAATATTGGGAGGTACTATGACAGATGTAAAAACAAAAAAGTCGAAATATCAATTTAAAGCAGAAACAAAAAAGTTATTAGATATTCTTGTCCACTCGCTTTATACTCATAAAGAAATATTTTTAAGGGAGCTTATATCAAATGCATCCGATGCAATGGATAAAATAAGATTTGAATCGAATAAGGGGACGGATTTCAGGGATAAAGACTTGCCCTTGGAAATAAATGTTCATGCCGATAAAGATAAAAAGATTTTATATATAGAAGATGCCGGTATTGGTATGACGAGAGATGAGTTAGTTAAGAATATAGGCACAATTGCAAAATCAGGTTCGGAAGAATTTCTTAAACTTGTTGCCGAACACAAAGAAGATGCAAATAATATTATTGGAAGGTTTGGAATTGGTTTCTATTCTGTTTTTATGGTTGCGAATAAAGTAGTAATTAAAACTCAGTCTTTTCTAAAAGACGAACCTGCAATGAAATGGGAATCGGATGGACTGGGAAGTTATATAATTGAAACGCTTGGAGAAGATAAGAAGCGGGGTACAACTATTGAAATCCACTTAAAAGACGATATGGATGAATACACTGAAAAATACAGACTGGAATCAATTGTAAAAAAACATTCAAGTTTTATTTCTTACCCTGTAAAAGTTGAAAACGAAGTTGTAAATACAATGCAGGCAATTTGGCGCGAACCCAAATCTGCGGTTAAAAAGGAACAGTATGTTGAGTTTTATAAATTTTTAACTTACGATACGGACGAACCTTTGGAAATAATTCACACTTCTGTAGATGCACCGATTCAATTCAATGCTCTTTTATTTATTCCGAAAAGGAACATGGATGTTTTTGGTTTTAATAATAGGGAAGATTACGGACTTGATCTCTATGTTCGCAGAGTTTTGATTCAACATAAAAACAAGGATTTGTTGCCCGAATATTTAAGTTTTGTTAAGGGCGTTGTCGATTCGGAGGATTTACCGTTGAATATTTCGCGAGAAACCTTACAAGAAAATATAATATTTACCAAAATTGCAAATAGCGTAACATCTCAAGTTTTATCTCATTTAACAAAAATGGCGGAGAAAAAGCCTGATAAGTATAAAGACTTTTGGACTGCGCACGGTAAATACTTTAAACTCGGTTATACTGATTATGCTAACCAAGAAAAGTTCATGAAACTTTTGCGTTTCAATTCGTCTGAATGCAAAGATGAAAATGAACTTGTATCTCTGGAAGATTATGTGAAGAGAATGAAGGATAAGCAAAAAGAAATTTACTATGTTTTAGGTAATAGTCGTGCTGCCGTAAATCTCGATCCTCATTTGGAAATATTTAAAAGGAAAGGAATTGAAGTGCTTTATTTATATGAACCGTTAGATGAGTTTGTGCTTACATCTTTGTTAAAGTATAAAGATTATGAGTTTAAATCTGTTGACCAAGCGGATTTGAAAAAGGTAGACAAGCTAAAAGATATTGAAGAAAAGAAGGATGAAATTGAAAAGCTGTCTAAAGATGATGAATTACAGTTCTCAAGTTTAATGTCGCGGATAAAAGAAATTTTAGGTGATAAAATTACTGAAGTTAAAGAATCTACAAGATTATTAAATAGCCCTGCTGTCCTTGTAAACCCGGAAAATTCAATATCTTCATCAATGCAGAAAATAATGAATATTACGGGGCAGACTCAGTCCATTCCTAAAAAGATTATGGAAATAAATAAAGATCATAAACTGATTAGGAACTTAATTAAAATTTACAAGAACAATCCTAAAGATGAATATATCTCGACCGTTGCAGAACAGTTATACGAATCGGCTCTTTTGTTGGAGGGATTTTTAACTGATCCGCATGAAATGGTGAACAGAATTAATTCTTTGTTGGAGAACTCGAGTGATTGGTACACTGCCGTTAAAAAACTATAATTAAATAAATTTTCTAAAAAAATAAAAAGTCTCGTTGCAATAAATATTATTTATTCACCGGGACTTTTCTATTATATTTGTAATTATGATTTTCCTGCTTCAATCTCATATATCAGCTGAACACAATATTCCAATGTTATGGTATAAAATTGCTATAACTATTCTGATTGGATTATTGGTTGGCATTGAAAGAGAAAGAGATAAAAAATCATCTAAAATTTTTGCCGGAGTAAGAACATATCCCTTAATAGCAATTTTAGGATTTCTTGCAGCGTTTGTTACATCATTTACTTCTTACATTGTTTATGCTGCTATTTTCTCTGTGTTCGGTTTACTTGTAATAATATCCTACTATTTCTCCAGTTTGAAAGGAGGAATAGGCGGTACATCGGAAGTGACTCATTTCCTGGTTTTCCTAATGGGATCATTAATATTTTGGAATTATATTCTTTTAGCCAGTGCAATAGTAATTGTTGTTGAAGTCTTTTTAACATTTAAATCCGAGTTTAGAGCTTTTGCCGGAAAAGTAGATAATGAAGATATTTACGCAATCATTAAGTTCCTTATTATAACAATTATTATTTTGCCTCTTTTACCTAATGAAACTTATGGTCCTTTTGATGTTCTGAATCCGAGAAAAATTTGGTACATGGTTGTTCTTATTTCCGGAATTAGTTTTGTCGGTTATATTTTGTTTAAATTATTAGGAGCGAATAAGGGAATATTTTTACTTTCAATTTTGGGCGGGACTGCATCAAGCACTGCAACAACCTTATCCTTCGCAGGCCAAAGCAAGGAAATACCCGGTCTTTCCCGTAATCTTGCAGCGGGCAGTGTATTGGCATCTTCGGTTATGTTTCCCAGAATTTTATTTATTATATTTTTATTTAATTATAAGTTTGCAGCCGAGTTATTTTTACCAATGCTGATTTTTACTTTAGTTGGCGCAGCATCAAGCTATTTTGTTTGGGATAAAAAAGGAGCCCAGCAAGCTCACGAAGTAAATCTTACCAACCCATTTAAATTAATGTTCGCAATAAAATTCGGTTTGCTCTTTGGAGCTATCCTTTTCGTTTCTGCAGCAGCTAATCATTATTTAGGCAATGAAGGTGTTTACTATTCAAGTGTTTTCGGAGGTCTTGCCGATCTGGATGCAATGGCTCTGTCAATGGTTGATATGGTTCAGAAGCTGATTCCTCTAAAAGTCGCTGCAGTATCTATTATAATTGCTTCCACTATGAATACAGTCGTTAAAACATTTATAGCTACAACTTTGGGTTCGAAAGAGTTAAAAAAATCAGCTATTATCGGTTTTACTCCCATATTAATTGTAACAATTATTTACTTAATATTTGAACTAGTTTGAAATTATTTATTTAAATTTTAATTTCTTAAATAACTTTTCAGCCGTATTGAATTCTTTTAGGTAATGAATCTCAACTTTCGTCCTGTTTTTGACAAGCCAGCTTAAAGTTATTTTCATTTTTTCCAAATCTTTTTCTTGCATCCCGGTAATCAAATTTATATCGCACTTGAAGTAACCTTCAATTATATCTTCAAAATTGTAAGATGTATCTATAAAGTAATCTTTAATATATACTTTGCCCTCGAGAAGAAGAATAAAATCTGTTTCAGCGGGATCTTTTATTTCGAACAATACTTTTGCTTTGTTTATGGTTTCTGCCAGAATTGAAGATTTGTTTAATTGATTTAGTAGTGCATCAACTGTATCGCGAATAATTGCCGCTTCTTCATATTT
>BDSW01000094.1 GCA_002898175.1 bacterium BMS3Abin04 | reverse complement strand
GGACTACTTTTTATAAAAAGCAGGAAATAGATAACCTCACCAATCAAAGACCGGTGAGGTTATGTAAAATTAATTTAAGAAAGCAGCTTGGCGTTTAAGGAAATATCCGTCCCGCCGGTAAGCAGTCTTGAAATCGGGCATTTCTCTTTTGCTGCTGCAGCAAGTTCTTGAAACTTTTCCTCAGTTAATCCCGGAACTTCAGCTTCACAATTTAAAGTAATTGAAGTAACTTTCGGTCCATCATCTTGACCTAAAACTACAGTTGCTTTAGTCTCGATATTTATAGCAGTCAAATTTTCTTTGGTTATTAACGCAGATAAAAACATCGAATAACATCCTGCGTGTGCTGCGCCAACTAACTCTTCAGGATTTGTTTCAGGTCCGTCTTCGAATCGTGATTTATAATTATACGGTCCATCAAAACCCGTAAAACTCATCTTTCCTTTGCCTTCTTTAAGGGTTCCCGTCCATTTTGCTTTTGCATAACTTGTTGACATAAATAATGCTCCTTTCAATTAAGTTTAATTAATATTTTTAATATACAAGATTCACTTAAAGATAAATGAATATAAAATAAAAAATAATTAAAGATTTATTTAGTACTTGAAATAATCATAGTTTTAAATACCGCCGCCAAAAACTTTGGTTAACTCAATTTCATATCCGTTAGGATCCTGGATATAGATTGAAGTTGAGTGCGCCCATTCTAAAGGTCCGCCATAATAAATTTTCAATCCCATTTCTTCGCATTTTTCTAAGACTGCGTCAAAATTCTCAATATGCAATCCGAAATGATGATAACCTTTCTTTTCGTATTTAGTAAATCCGGGAATTTCATACAAGCAAAGTTTTACTGCATCATTCCCAATAATTATTGAATCTTGATCAGGCTGGTTTTTGCGGACTTCGAATCCAAACAGATCAGAATAAAACTTTACGGATTCTTCGAGATTTCGGACTTCTAAATTTAAGTGGTCAATACCTGTGGTTTTTAATATCATAAGATTTTTAGTTTTTAAAAGTCGAATATAAAAATAAATCCGGCTTTAATTTTATTATTAATTTAAGCCGGATAAAAAGTCAACAATTAGTCAATTTGAATAAATTTATCTGCAGGCAAACCACATACCGGGCAAGGTTTTTCCGGCTTTCCGAATTCAATATTTCCGCAAACAGGACAGAGATAGAACTCGCTTTCCGATAAATCCTCCCCTCGCTGTGCTGCTTCCAAAGCTAATTTATAAAGTTTAGCGTGTATTGCTTCGGCAGAAACAGCATATTTAAACATTCTCTTCGCTTTATGGTTTTCGGATTCAGCTTGCTCAAGCATCGGCGGATACATTTCAGTGTATTCGTATGTTTCTCCGTCAATTGCTGCCTGTAAATTATCTGCTGTAGAACCGATGCCGTCTAATGCTCCAAGATGACCTTCGGCATGTATTCTTTCTGCTTCGGCGGTAGTACGGAATAATTTAGCAATATTTGCAAATCCTTCTTTAGCGGCTTTTTTTGCAAATGCACGATATTTTTGATTAGCTTGGCTTTCACCGGCAAATGCTACGGATAAATTTTCTTTCGTATTAGGCATTTTTTTACTCCATTAATTTATGAAAAGTATTGAATAAATAATCACATGTAATTTATATTTTACAAAAAATATAATAATCTAAGCTGCGATAATTATCATGAAAAATTATTTTACGGCATAAAAAATAGTTGTGTATTAAGAATAACCGATAAACATTTTAGATAAAAAATATGCTTGTTCTCAAATTATTTATTCTCAGTTTGCTAATTTTATTTATTAGTTTTACTAATAAATTTATCTAAAGTTCCGAGTAGCTTTTCCTTTTCGCTATTCTCAAGAAAACTTGCTTTGAATGAATTTCTTGCCAATGAATAAACATCCTGCTCAGTCAGATTCAGAACATTTGCAACGGCAGTAAAATTCTCATTAACATATCCGCCGAAGTAAGCGGGGTCATCCGAATTTACAGTAGCAACAAGCCCAAGATTAAGCATCGTTTTTATGGGGTGATTTTCTATTTTATCAACGTTTCTTAATTTGATATTTGAAAGGGGACAAACAGTTAACGGTATTTTATTTTCAACTAATCTTTCAATCAGTTTACTATCTTCTAACGAACGATTGCCGTGATCGATTCTATTTACATTTAATAAATTCAAAGCTTCCCAAACATATTCCGGCGGTCCTTCTTCACCGGCGTGAGCAACAACCAAATATCCTTGCTTACGTGCTTCATCGAAAACACCCTTAAATTTCGACGGCGGATGCCCGACTTCCGATGAATCTAAACCGACAGCAGTTATTAGATTTTTATATGCTAGAGATTGCTTCAAAGTATCGTAAGCTGATCGTTCATCAAGGTGACGCAGAAAACTCATTATTAATTTTGAGCTTATTCCGAATTTTTCTTTTGCTTTATCTTGTGCCTTTCTTATTCCACTAATAACCGTAGAAAATTCTATGCCTCTATCAGTGTGCGTTTGAGGATCAAACATTATTTCAGCGTGAACTACATTTTGCTCACTTATCTTTTTAAAGTAAGCTATTGTGAGGTCATAAAAATCTTCTTCTGTTAAAAGTACATTTGTTCCTGAGTAATAAATATCAAGAAATTCTTGTAAGTTATTAAAGTTGTACGCTGCCTTAAGTTCATCAATGGATTTATATTTAATCTTAATTTTGTTTCTATCGGCAATTTTGAACATCAGTTCCGGTTCAAATGAACCTTCGATGTGTAAGTGAAGTTCCGCTTTCGGTATTTGTTGAATAAATTTGTCTATTTCCATATTCTCACTTTATCTGTTTTTTTTAATTTTGTTTTGTATTTGTTTTACTATTAACCTGGCATATACCAATTAGGATATAATTAAACTGCATATTTTATACATTTGTGTTTGAAATATTTAACTACTCCATCTGGTTTTCTTTGCAAAAGTTTCATGTGTGATTGTACATTATTTTTAAGTTGCTCGTCATTTTTTGGCCTCACTTTTTGAGACAAACCATATTTTAGGTCACAATTCAGATATTCACCAGGCTGGGTCGTTAGTTGGAATTGCTGCAACAATAAAAATGGAACAGCAGCTTCCCCCTGCCCGAATATTGGATTGTAAGAAAATAAAATTAAAACAGCAAAAATCATAAGCTTAAATTAGTAATTATACCAAAGTGATTAAAGGTTATTTATTTAGTATTACAATAAAGCAAAATGCGACCAAAAGTATTGTTTCGTAGCGATTATGAATGTTGAGTCTAATTTAATCTAATAGATAGACTAATTCCGCTTAGGGTCGGTTGAAACGAAATTCTTGAATGAGAAGTTTTACCGCTTTCCCGCTGTTTTTCTTGTGAGATCACATGTAATCCTCCGGCAATGCCGACTAAAGCGCCCAGCACTACGTCGGTAAACCAATGCTGGTTATCTAAAACTCTTGAATAGGCTGTTAAACTTGCTATTCCGTAAAAACCAATACGCGACCAAATAGTATGGAAATATTCGGCAAGAACGGTAGAGAAAGCAAACGCAACGGTTGTGTGTCCCGATGGAAAAGCCTGCATATCGTTATCAATTGAGAACCATGTAAATTTCCATGGCCCGTCATTTAAATAGGGGCGCTTACGTCCGAAGATGGTTTTAAGTGCAAGATTAGTAACCCCGGAGTAAGCAAGGCTCTGAAACAACATTCTACCGACTTTGCGAACTTCATCCTCACCGGTTAATAATCCTACCGTATATATTGCCGAAGTTGCAATTCCCGAGTATAGAGCATTACCATATTTTTTTGGGATGTTCCCGAT
>BDSW01000093.1 GCA_002898175.1 bacterium BMS3Abin04 | reverse complement strand
GGTTCCGTTAATGATTTAATGTACAACAGAATTTTAGCTCCGGTAAATTTTAAAGACAGGTATCAAAAAACAAAACGGCATAATTTTACTCTAAAATTATTAAGCAGTATTGGTAAGACTTACAACTCCGAATTAAATTTCTATTACCAGTTCCAGCTTGTGGAATTCAGGCAAAATGAAAAGAACAGCGATGCAAACATCAAAAGGATATTTGATAATAATAAATACAAAACTCTGGGTATTAATTTTAGTCAAAATTTAAAATTAAATAGATTTAATTTTGATATTATCTCTAAATATGAAAGCACGGAATTTAAGACTCCATTATTTAGTAGTAATAAGAATATCACATCATTTTCTATTGCAGGAAATATTTCGCCTTCGCTTTTAGGCAGCAAAGTAAAACCGGATTTATTCGGTAAATATCTAAATACTGATGGTAATACATTCCTAGGAATCGGCGGTTCCGTCTTTATAATTCTTTCGGATAACATTAGCATATACAGCGGATATTCCAGGATTGAAAAACCGTTTTCTGTTTTACAAAATAATTTTTTTAGCACAGAAGATTTAACTAGTAATGACATACAAAATATAAACTTATCTGAATTTGGAATTAAATTCAGTTACGATAAATTAAACGGAGTTCTAAAATATTTCAGCTACAATAACAACAATGAATTCGTTCCTGTTCTCAACAAACGCCGGGAGAAACCCAAGTCGATCTATGTAACAAATTATTTTACTGCACCAAATACTATTCACGGTGTTAACCTGTCCTTAAACATAAAAATCTGGAAAATCTTAATTGAAACTAATACTAATTTATACCCGGACAATAATAGACTCACCGGCAAATCGGTTCCAACCTTTGCGTTTAGAGGAGGGATTTATTTTAAGGGCTTCCTCTTCCACAATAATTTGGACTTAAAGACCGGGTTTAATTTTCAGTTTGCAACAGAACAGGATTTTAGGTTTTACGACTTTGAAAGGAATATGTCATCAAACTACTTTGATGAAGAACTAATTCTACTTAATATTAATCGGCCACAAGTCCCGCAATATTTTACTATGGATTTTTTTACAGCGGGAAGAATCCAGGAAAGAGCAATAGTTTATTTTATTCTTGAAAACCTTTTCGATACGAAATATTATATTATGCCTTATTATCCGAAACAAGAACGCGGTTTTAGATTCGGGATCTCGTGGGAGTTTCTTAATTAAGTACTCTGCTTTTAGAATTGCATTTAACAATTTGACACAATAACTTACTTCTTAAAAAAATGGAACAACTATGAAACGTTTGCTATCAACTTTAATTATAATTTTTGTACAATCTTTTTTAACTGCACAGGTAATAACCTGGCAACCTTTATATTTAACAGAGAATGATTCCGTTACTGTAACTTTTGATGCAACACAAGGAGACGGAGGCTTAGCAGGCTTTACAGGCGATGTTTATGCGCATACGGGAGTTATTACTACAGAAAGTACGGATTCCCACGACTGGCGGCACGTAAAAACTAACTGGGGAGAAAATACACCGGAGACAAAACTGACAAGAATTGGAACCGATTTGTATGAATTCAAGATATTACCTTCTATTAAGCAATACTATCAATTAAATGCCGGTGAGCAAGTTATTAATCTCGCTTTTGTTTTTAGAAGCGCCGACAACAGCAAGACCGGGAAAGACACGGACGGAGGTGATATCTTTCTTCCATTAAGAAACGGCGTATCTATTTTGCAACCGCAAGATGATTTGATTTTTAATAATCTGAATGATACTATTTCCATTACTGCAATCGGCTCTGTTTCCGTAGACACTTTAAAATTATTTCAAAATGGAGACGAATTATTTTCTACTATTAATGATACACTCATTTATAATTTAGTTGTTGCTCAATTCGGCAAGAAAACCGTTAAAGTAATTGGTTATAATTCTTCCGGTGTTTTTGCAGCAGATTCTTTTATCTATATAGTTAATAAACCTATTCAACATGAACAATTGCCTAACGGAATTGTGGATGGAATTAATTACATTGATAATAACACAGTAACTCTAAGTTTGTTTGCACCGAATAAAAAATTTGTTTATGTAATCGGAGATTTCAATAATTGGCAAATTGACTCGAATTACTACATGAAGCGAACTCCGAATGATTCTACTTATTGGCTAACAGTTAGCGGACTAACACCAAAACAAGAATATGCTTTTCAATACTTTGTAGACGGAACTTTAAGAATTGCCGATCCATATACGGAAAAGATTCTTGACCCATTGAATGATAAATATATAAGTTCACAAATATATCCTAATCTTAAACCCTATCCCGTCGGCAAAACAACTGAGATAACGTCTATACTGGAAACTGCACAAGGTCCTTTTCAATGGAAGACACAAAACTATGCCCGCCCTGAGAAAACCGATTTGGTTATTTATGAATTATGGATTGAAGATTTTCTTGCCGAACATGATTTTAAAACATTAACAGATACGCTTAACTATCTTGACAGCCTTGGTGTAAACGCAATTGAGTTAATGCCTGTTAATGAATTTGAAGGAAATATAAGCTGGGGTTATAACCCTTCTTTTTATTTTGCAGTTGATAAATATTACGGTCCGAGCAATACTCTAAAACATTTCATAGACGAATGCCATAAAAGAAATATAGCAGTAATAATGGATATCGTGCTAAATCATTCTTTCGGTCAGTCGCCTTTTGTACGTTTATATGCTTCTGGGAATTATGGTCCGCCGACAGCTGACAATCCTTGGTACAATGTAAAAGCCCCGCATCCGTTCAGTGTTGGTTATGATTTTAACCACGAAAGTCCTTTTACACAAAAACTGGTTGACAGAATTAACAAGTTCTGGTTAACCGAATACAAGTTTGATGGTTTCCGGTTTGATCTTTCAAAAGGTTTTACACAAAAATATTCCGGTAATGATGTTGGACTCTGGAGTCAATATGATCAGTCCAGAATTAATATTTTAGAAAGAATGGCAAACAAAATTTGGGGCGTTGATTCATCCGCTTATATAATTCTGGAGCACTTCGCCGAAAATTCCGAAGAGAAAGTCTTGTCGAATGACGGAATGATGCTTTGGGGAAATTTGAACTATAACTATAATGAAGCTACTATGGGATATAATGAAAATAGTAAATCTAATTTTTCCGGTATTTCATATAAAACCAGAGGTTGGTCGCAGCCGAACTTAGTCGGTTATATGGAAAGCCACGATGAAGAACGGTTGATGTATAAAAACTTAAGATGGGGAAATTCAAATGGAAGTTATACAGTAAAAGATCTAAACATTGCATTGAACAGAATGAAATTGGCTTCTGCATTTTTCTTTACCGTTCCGGGCCCGAAAATGATTTGGCAATTCGGGGAACTTGGCTATGACTATTCCATATTTTACGATCCGAATACGAATTCCGTACCTGAACCTTACGGTACGGACTACGCAAAGCTATCGCCCAAACCGATTAGATGGGACTACTTACAAGACTTGGCAAGATTAAATCTATACAAGACAATAAAATATTTAACAAACCTAAAGGAAAATTACACAGCATTCAAAAGTTCAAATTTTTCTATGAATGTTTCATCGGCAATGAAATCAATACATATCAATGATTCCTCGATGGACGTAACTATAATAGGAAATTTTGGAGTTACTACAAGCTCAATGAATCCGGCTTTTCAATCTAACGGAACTTGGTACGATTATTTTAGCGGGGACAGTATCTCCGTTTCCGATCCCACTTCTCAAGTAACATTAGAACCGGGTGAGTTTCATATCTATACTAATGTGAAACTTCCTGTACCTGAACATGGTATTCTTAGCGAAGTTAAAAACACTCAAAATAATATTCCGGATAATTTTAGTCTTAATCAGAATTACCCTAATCCGTTTAATCCAACTACAACAATAGAATATACAATACCTGCCCCACCCCGTCTCTCCCCTTCGCAAGTGGATGGAGTGAGGAAGGGGTCATTGGTCTCTCTCAAAATTTATGATATTCTTGGTAGACAAGTTGCTACACTTATAAACAAAAGACAGAGTCCCGGAATATATAGGGTTACTTTCGATGCATCAAATTTGTCATCCGGAGTTTATCTCTATAGATTAAAAGCAGGCAGTTTTACACAATCCAGAAAAATGATCTTACTTCGCTAATACTTTGTAGGATTGGTATTTATTAGTTAAGTTAAAGTTCAATGAATTTTAATATCAAAAAGTATTATCTAAACTTATTCAATTACAACAGTTGGGCAAACCGGCAACTGTTAACTGCATTAAAATCTGCCGGGAATAAAATTGACAGTGAGTTAAAACTAATGAGCCATATTATTTCTACGCAAGACCTTTGGCTGGAAAGGTTAAATAGAACTCCAAATTACTTGATGGATATTTGGGAAACTTTTTCAATTCAAGAAATAGAAGTGCTGTTAAATAATAGTTCCGCTAACTGGCAAAAGTTTATTAAAAGACAGAATAGAAATAGTTTTGATAATAAATTATGTATTTACAAAAATTCGGAAGGTAAGGAATTCACAAACTTACAGATTAATATTATGCAGCATGTAATTACTCATTCGAACTATCACAGAGGACAAATTAATTTTCTGTTACGTAAATTGAAGTTGAAACCTGTTAAAACGGACTTTATTAATTTTGTACGAGAAAAAGATTAAAAGAGCTGCATCTCGGAAATAATTATAGCAGCTGCCGCAGCAACATTTAAAGAATCTATGTTTCCTTTTTTAGGAATAGTCACACTCGTATCACAAACTTCTTTCAGCTCGTCAGATGGACCGTTAGCTTCATTGCAAAACGTAACAATAGTATTATTCTTCCAATCGATTGTTTTATAATTCACCCCAACCATATCCGTGTAAAAGGTTAAATAATTTTTATTTTTAAGAATTTTTATTTCTTTAATCAGATTAGCATTTTCAATAATATTCAGATTAAAAACGGCGCCCATACTTGCTCTTAAAACTTTAGAGTTATAAATTTCAGCAGATCCCTCACTAATAATAACATTCTTTATCCCAAACCAATCGCAGGAACGTAAAATTGTTCCTAAATTTCCCGGGTCCGAAATATTTTCCAAACCGATAATTGTTTCATCGTTAATCAAATTTGGGCTGCTGTTCTTCATTTTAAATACCGCAACAATACCCTGAGGATTTTTTGTAGAAGTAAATTTTAAGAAATCATACAGTGGAATAATATCGACCGGAATTTTTTGAGCGGTAATTACCGAAAGGAATTTACTTTCAACGGTATAAAAAGGTTGCGTAACAAAAACCCTATCGCATTCAAAATTACTCTTAATACCTTCTTCAATCAGCCGTTTGCCTTCTGCTAAAAATTTTCTTTCAAATTTTCTATATTTTTTTAATCTTAAAGCGGAGTAATATCTTATTTCGGATTTTGAAGCCATCTTAAAATTGTTATACAAAAATTATTAAATGAAAATTGCAAAAAACAATTTAACATATTGCATAGAAAAATAAAAAATATTAACTTTACGACTTAAAAAATAATGCTGGCGTAGCTCAGTTGGTAGAGCAGCTGATTTGTAATCAGCCGGTCGGCGGTTCGAGTCCGTCTGCCAGCTCAAAAATGATAAGGGAAGATTGTAATATGTCTTCCCTTTTTTTGCTTTAAATTCCTTTTCAACCATTTTCCCAATAAACTCTGTTGGTAGAGCAGTCCGGCAGCTGACGGATAATCTGCCCATCGGCGGTTCTTCCATAGGAATCCCTTCTGGAGAGTCCGTCTGCCGACCATTAGAAAGCCCAATAATCTGCCGGCTGTTTGACTTTGAACTATACAAACTATTTTTAGAAATTTTAAATAAGCTCATGCTTGAAGTACGAATTTAATAAAGTAAACCAACTTGTTGGAGAAAGTATTTCAAAAGTATAAATAGATATAAAATTTATTTCAATTTGAAATAATCGGTAATTAAACCGATAACTTCATAAACCTAATAGGTTCTTAGGTTTATTGAAAAAAGAGTCTGGGAAAAAATATTTATTTTCTGGTTAATTGATTAATTTGCTGTACATAAGAAACGGGATTAACCTTTTCTATTAAAGTTTACGAAAGCATAAAATAATTTATTTTTAAACTATTGTTTGAGAGACTCATTTACAGATTGTATATCCGGATAAATATTAAACATATTTTTAATACGTGATATTGTTTTGAATAAGGCTACATTATTAAAATCTAATATTAATTTTAATTGACCATCAATATTATGTAATGATTTTAATATACTTACCAAAACACCAAGAAAAGTAGAATCCATAAAATTAACTTTATGCAGATCGATAATAATGTTTTTATTTTCGTCTGAAACAAGGTTTGTTATAAAATCTTTGAATGTTAGAGCGTCTTTTAAAGTTGCTCTTTCAAGGTTTACTTCAATAACAATAAATTGTGCAATAAAGTTTTTAATTCTACAAAATTCATCTGCAGATTTTTGTCTGCTGCCCGCACGATTAGCTTCATATGAACGAGTGGAAAATCGACCACCGGAAATATGATTATTCAAATGTTCAAAATAATTATCGAGTTTACCCATCACTTTATAATAATTATGTAAGAATTTTTAAGTCGGTAGGAAATCACCGGAAGATTTTCTACCTAAAATGATTAGAATTACAAAAAGAATTTTAGCCCTTAATTCACTATCGGAACTTTACGTATAATTTTTAGTGGATACAAAGTTTACGTCCCGCATATAACATTAAATGAACTTTATCTTGTCTATTTCTTTCATTATCCGGTCGGTTTCGGTGAGGACAACAATTATTTTTTGGTAATGTTCAATATCTTGGTTTGTGAGTGTGCGACCTTTACGGTCTTTTAACCATTTGCGTGCCGGTTGGTATCCGCCGATATAAAAATTCCATGCAATTTCCGGTACATTGCCGAAGTATTGTTCGGAGTTTATCCAAACTTCACCTTTGTCATGCTGATCGGAGTCGAAGCGTGGTTGGCTTGTGTCACTCTGAACTGGTTTCAGAGTCTTCTTTTTAGATGCTGAAATAAATTCAGCATGACGGAACGATTGTTTTGGAATATATTTAATTTTTTCTACAACATCCGAACCCATAACGGGAAATGTGGTTATAAATTGATTTATTTTCGGTGATTCCAATAAATGAATTTTACGTAATTCCGTACCGTATTTAACTAACTCTTTAAATGTCTTTTTGTCTTTTGGATACGGAACACGAGGGAAATCTATTTTAAGGAATTCTTTATATTTTTTGCGGTAAGTCGGTGAATGCAATACTGCATAAATATAATCTAAAATTTCTTCCGGTTCTGTTTTACCTACTGTTTCGTTTATTTTATCCCAAATTTCTTGGTTTAGATTTGGAACTTTGGTTCCATCTTCTGAATAAAGGTAAAGTGGGAAAGTATAACCAACTTCACCAGTTTGCAATGAAACCGCACAACGGTCTGTTATATTTTTTGAGATATAAATATGTTGAAAATCAAATGAGGTTTGTTTTTTGCAAGTTAGAATAGCAATATTATTTTTTAACATGTGTTTCATAATTTCAGGTCGTGGTCTTTGATAAATCCCATCGCTAGTAGGTGAATATAAAGAATATCTAATATCGAATGGTCTATAAAGAATTTGTGTATAATCATCTACTACGTTAGATAAGTCATTTCGTACAAGTTCAACTTTTTTTTGATTAATATTATTTTTATGCGCTATTTCTTTATCAGTATATTTTTCAAAACTCATTTTCAAATCTTTTATTTCTTTTATCGAATTCTTAATAATAAAACTATCTTTCGCCGTTGCAACTCCAGATGCATAATTAGTAAATAATTTATCAACTTTGAACCCTATTTCATAACCATCCTTTTCCTTAAAATCTTTTTTCGTAAAAAAGTAATATGGTTCTGTTAATTCCAGTTCTTTCCATTCAATCGTATTCAAATTATTTTCATTCATCTTTTCAAACTTTTCATTTCTCCTTCCGTAAAGCTCTGCAAATTTTACAATTCCCAGTTTGTTTTGGGCTGAATTTAAAACCTCCGGGGTTTTGGAAACCTCGGAGGTTTGGGTTTTCTTTACCAATATTGAAATCGCTACACCTTGCTGAATATTAAAAACATTTTCGTCTTTGCTTCCGTCGGGCGCGGTTTCTTTCTTCTTTGCATTTCCG
>BDSW01000092.1 GCA_002898175.1 bacterium BMS3Abin04 | reverse complement strand
CAGCGGAAACTATTCCGCCCGCATAACCGGCTCCTTCTCCGGACGGGAATAAACCTTCGACATCAACATGCATAAGGGTTTCGCGGTCCCGTAAAATTCTAACCGGTGAACTTGTGCGTGATTCAACAGATTTCTTCTTAGTATTCACGATAACTTAATTTTACATTTCATAATAAATCAAATATAAATAATTCGTATTTCATTTAATAAATTGTTGGGCTATTTGTGTTAGTAAACTTCTAATATTTTTTCCGTAGTAATAGATTTTAAACACAAATTTTATTAATTAATTTATTATCTTATTGAGTAATACACTAAAGGCATTCCTATGACTTTAATAATTCTTAGCTATTTTGCAGCAGCAATTATTCCCATTTTTCTTTTTTTAATTATTTTCCGACTTAGAAAAAGAATACGATTTAAAAAGAACCTAACTGCGTTTTGGTCCCGTCAAAATACCGAATCATTAAAAAAAATCCAATTTGGGAACTTACAAAAGATGCCCGAACCATTAAATTTTATAACGGAAATGGAGAGTTTACAAACTACAGTACAAACAATCTCTTTATCAGTAGAACTTGGACTCATTGATTTCATAAGAAAGAATCCCGGATTAAAATACAAACAAATAAAAGAATATCTTAATTTTTCACATCGTCCTGTACATGCTTTAATTGAAATATTATTTGCCAGTGAAGTGATTAAACAGTATGAAGATAGTTACTTCTTAACAGAAAGAGCTATTTTATATCTTTTAAAAGAAAGTCCGTTCTTTCAACAACTCCCTCCCCCACGTATTGGAAGACGTTTTCTAAAAATAGCAAGGAGCGGAGTCGTGAAAGGCACTATCGATAAGTGGAGCAGGGGGAAATCTTCTCTGCCTAAAAATTGGGCAATGCAACAACATCAATATTCATTCCCGCTTGGGTTTGCTCTTTATAATTTAGAATTAATAAAAGGGAAAAACATTGTTGATATTGCTGGGGGAACTGGAGCAGTTTGTATAGCTTTAGCACTTAAGAATCCGTCTTTTGAATTAAAACTTATTGAGTTACCGACAAGTATAGATATTGCAAGAAAAATGATTGCAAAATATGAACTTTCTGATCGTATTAAGTGTGTAGGCATGGATATGTTTAAAAACGATTGGCCTGATAATATCGATTCGTTATTGTTTACAAACATTTTCCACGATTGGGATGATAATCATTGCAATATTTTAGCGACTAAAGCTTTTAATGCTTTACGCCCCGGTGGAGTAATTTTAATTCAGGAGGCTCTTTTTTACGATAGCAAACCTGGACCCTTATGGACGGCACATTGGTCAATGGCAATGGCTTTATTTATGCAAGGGAGACAATTTCATTTCAGCGAACTTAAAAAAATCATAGAAGATGCCGGATTTATTCAAATTCAGATTCATTCACTTCTTGGTTATTATTCTACTATTATTGGGGTAAAACCATAACGGATAAATTAACAAATTCTCCTTAACAGAATTTCCTAAATTTATTTCTTACTCTCTTATCTCATAATTACAAATTAACCATAAAACTTACAGCTTGCTCTGCGCATCTTTCGCCGTCAATTGCAGCGGAAACTATTCCGCCCGCATAACCGGCTCCTTCTCCGGACGGGAATAAACCTTCGACATCAACATGCATAAGGGTTTCGCGGTCCCGTAAAATTCTAACCGGTGAACTTGTGCGTGATTCAACGGCAAGAATTTGTGCTTCATCTGTAAAATAACCTTTCATCCTTTTGTTAAATATCAAAAGTGATTTACTTAATCTCTTTGCAATCTCTTTGGGAAGAACTTGATGCAGCGGGACAGATTTAATTCCCGGGACGTATGACGTAGCCGGCAAACTTTTGGATATTCGCTTGTAAACGAAGTCCGTTATTCTTTGTGCCGGTGCAACTTGTTTTCCTCCCCCGGCATTATAAGCAAGCTGCTCCATATCCTTTTGAAACATTAGTCCGGCAAAATTACCATGCTCTTTATATTTTCTCCAATCATTTTCGTTAACTTCAACAACTAAACCGGAATTAGCAAAAGGAGAATTTCTTTTTGAGACCGACATTCCGTTCAGCACAAGTTCATTATCATTTGTTGAAGCGGGAATTATCATTCCGCCCGGACACATACAAAACGAGTAAACGCCCTTATTATTAACTTGGCAAGCTAAACTATAATTTGAAGCGGGTAAGTTTTCATGTTTTACTTTTGAATGGTATTGAATAGAATCGATGAGAGCTTGCGGATGTTCAATTCTAACGCCCATTGCAAAGGGTTTTGCTTCCATTGCAAGATTATGTTTTTTATAGATTTCATAAATATCTCTTGCAGAATGCCCGGTTGCAACAATTACAGCATTGCCAAGTTCTTCTTTTTCATTATTTACAACAACACCTTGAATTTTATTATTAGTTATTATAAAATCCGTTACTTTGGAATTAAAATGGAATTCCCCGTTACATTTTAATATTGTTTCTCTAATTGCTTGAATAATTTTCGGCAGTTTATTAGAACCGATATGCGGATGCGAATCAACTTTAATATCTTCGTCGGCTCCGTGATAAATAAGTATATCAAGAATTCTTTTAACATTGCCCCGCTTGTTTGAGCGAGTATATAGTTTACCGTCGCTGTATGTTCCGGCTCCGCCTTCGCCAAAACAATAATTTGAATCCGGATTAACTTCTCCGGCCTGCATAATAGATTTTAGATCAAATCGTCTGCTTTTTACATCTTTACCGCGTTCAAGAATAACCGGCTTAATATCTAATTCTACTGCACGCAATGCTGCAAAAAGTCCGGCGGGACCGCTGCCAACAATGATTATTTTTTTATCTGAAGTTACAGGTCGGAAGTTAAACTTAAGTTCGTAGTTTGCCGGCGATTCGTTTATAAAAACATTTAAACGTAATCTAAAGACAGGTTTCTTACGTGAATCAATTGATCTTTTGAGAATTGCAACAGAATTAATTTCTCTGAAATTTAGTTTTAACTTTTTAGCCGCTTGCTTTTTAATAAACTCGTAATTTTTAATAAAGTGCGGTGGAACTGAAATATCTATTTCTTTTATCATTTTGGGTGTCCCCTATTTATGAGGAAAAACTTTTTACTGCTTTAGCTATTCAAGGAAAATATACAATGTAGAAAAATTCTAAAATTTATAATCACAATTCAGCTTTGAAGCAACAGTTCTTAATGCTTTATCCTTTGTCCATAATTTTGCATTACTTAAGAAAGCAGAGGCAAGAAGATGAACATCAATAAATCCCAAGCCGGAATCATATAGTCTATGAAGTTCAATAAATTTTAATATTTCATCATTATCCGCAATTTTAGTTTGCAGAAGAGCCTTTAATAATGATAAAATTTCATCTCTATTTGAAAAATTTCCACAGGTTAATTCACCAATAATAAATTGATGAATACATACATCCTCTTTAAGGAGTAATTCCTGCAGCTGCTTATTTGCTTTGCGAAAATGATCTATCCAAACTGAAGTATCGACTAGAATCATTTTTTAATTAGATTTTCTTCTGCGGATTTTTGATACGCTTTTTTCAGAGCCTCCAAGTAAGGCTAATCTCTTTGCACTTTCACGTGCAATCAAAGCAGTTAGACCCATTCTAACAAGTGAAGTCTTTTCTTTTACACCGGTTAAAAATGCAGCTTTCCTTAATATTTCTTCGTCTATGTTAAGTGTCGTTTTCATACATACAAATATGTATAATTAATACATATAAATCAAGCAACAAATTAGTAAGTCGATTTAATAATTCCGCCGTCAATCTGAATAGTTGTTCCTGTAATGTAACCTGCTAAATCGGAAGCAAGAAAAGTTACTAAAGAAGCAATTTCTTCAGGTTTGCCTAATCTTTTCATCGGTACTGCGTTAGCCATTGAAGCGAGAATATGCTCGTGTGATTCCCCCGACTTTTTTGCTTTTTCTACAGCAAGTTCATAAAGTCTGCTTGTTAAGGTATAACCGGGAGCGACATTATTGATTGTAATATTTTTCTCTCCCGTTTCATTGCTTAAAGTTTTTGCCATTGCCGTAACGGCATTTCTTAATGAATTCGAGAGTATCAGATTATCGACAGGCTGTTTTACGGAAAGAGAAGTAATATTAATTATTCTTCCCCAATTATTTTTTTTCATTCCGGGTAAAACCCCTCGTGTAAATCTAACCGCGCTCATTAAAACTTGGTTAAATGCAAATTTCCAATCTTCATCTTTCAAATTTTCGAAATAACCGGCAGGAGGACCTCCACAATTATTAACAAGAATATCAATCCCTCCATAAGATTCCGTTACAACTCTAATTGTATTCTCGATATCCTTTTCTTTGTTAATATCACAAACTATCCAAGCAGGTTCCGGTAAATTGGCTTCAGCTATTTCTGTAACCGTTTTTAATAAATTTTCCTTATTCCTTGAACAGATAGCAACATTACAACCTTCTTTAAGAAATGAAATTGCAGTTGCCTTTCCTATACCGGAACTTGCAGCTGTAACCAACACGGTTTTGTTGTCAATTTTTAGATCCATATTTCCCTCACTTTTTACCGGATTTAAAATAAAAAATCCCGCATTAAAAATCAGCGGGACTTGCAATAAAAATCAAAATAACTTAAAATTATTCATATATCTTTTCTTCATCTAATCCTTTTTTTTGATCTACGCAATTAGCTGTCAAAATTACATTTTAAAAAAACAGTAAGTTTCAAATTTTAATGAAAATATTTTTCTATTACCTTAGAACAGATTATTAACCTGTCCTACAACAGGAATGCTAATCTATTATATGAAAAATTAGGGTCCAAGTTGTTTTTACCTAGCAACTTTTTATTCTATTTAATCTTCCAATTTGAATATCAGTTAATTTGCCAACTTGTAAACATGCTAACTTTATAACTATCATTAATCACTCAACCAATCATTTTATCGCGGCGAAATGAAGTGAACCCGGATCAATCATATATTCAATCAGCCAATCATATATTTATTTACCTTTTCTTCTCTTAACCCATGCCAAATGCGGGCAAGCTTTTTTCCTTTTTGTCTATTAACCTATTTGCCCTTTTCACTTTTCAACTTTTTAACTTACTGACTATCTTATCCGTATCCATAGCGATTACTAGTTCTTCGTTAGTTGGAATTTTAAAGACTTTAACCTTGGAATTTTTCGTAGTTATTTCGCACTCCCCGGCAACAGAAGAATTAGCTTTATCATCCAGTTCAATACCAAAGAACTCCATATTCTCGCAGATAGCCTTTCTGACCGGGACAGAATTTTCACCTATTCCGCCGGTAAATACAACTACATCCAAACCACCCATTGCAGCTGTATATGCGCCGATGTATTTTTTAATTCGATAAGTAAAAACATCAAATGCATATTTTGATTTTTTATCTCCGTCATTCATAGCTTGTTCAATTTCTCTCATATCGCTGCTTTCACCGCTTATTCCAACTAATCCGCTATGTTTATTTAACAATGTATTTGCTTCACTAATTGATAATCCTTCCTTTCCCATAATGTAAGTTACGATTGAAGGATCTAAATCACCTGACCTAGTTCCCATCAGCAAACCTTCCAGGGGAGTAAAACCCATTGACGTATCAATAGATTGACCTTTATCAATAGCCGCCATACTGGCACCGTTACCCAAATGTGCTGTAATAATTTTGAGCTCTTGAATCGGTTTACCCATTAATTCAGCAGCTCTTTTCGAGACAAATCTATGAGAAGTTCCATGAAATCCATATCGTCTAATTTTATAACGCTTATATAATTTATAAGGAATACCGTACAAATATGCGCGAGGAGGCATTTTCACATGAAATGAAGTATCAAAAACACCGCACTGAGGAGTTTTTGGTAAATGTTTTATTGCAGCTTCAATACCTCTTATGTTCGGCGGATTATGAAGCGGAGCAAGCTCTATATTATCTTTCAGCGCTCTCATAACATCTTTGGTAATAAGTACAGAGCCGGAGAAAGTTTCACCTCCGTGCACTACTCTATGACCAACAGCATCAATTTCACTTTTATCTTTTATTATACCATGATTTTTGCTCATTAAAACTGCAACCACATATTCGATGGCAATTGTGTGATCCAGGATTTCGCCTACAATCCTAATCTTTTCTTTACCGGCAGGAATGTGGGTAAGAATAGCGCTACTCATCCCTATTCTTTCAATCATTCCTTTTGCCAAAGCTTCTTTATTCTCCGTATCAATCAGTTGATATTTAATTGAAGAACTGCCGCAATTTAATACTAATACTTTCATTTAGCCCTCTTAAATTATAAAACTATTTTACCTTCGGAATCATATTCGTAAAAACCAATACCGGTTTTTTTACCAAGCTTCCTATCTCTTACGAATTTTCGCAAAATTGGACATGGTCTGTATCTCGGTTCACCTAAAGTTTTCCATAATTGTTCCATCCAAGTTAGAACTTCATCAAGTCCCATCGAATCTGCCATTTCTAATGGTCCCATCTTAAAATCATAACCGAGTCTCATAGCTGTATCAATATCCTTTGCCGATGCTACACCTTCAAGCAGAATATACATAGCTTCGTTTAACAACGGAACTATTGCTCTTGTGGTAACAAATCCGGGATATTCATAGACTTCTACAGGAGTTTTTCCAATATTACCGGCAAACTCTTTTATTATCTTAACTGTTTTATCTGAGGTCTCAAAAGCTCTGATTAACTCAACAACAGGTATCTTCGGCACCGGATTTAAAAAGTGCATACCAATTATTTTATCTTGGCGACGAGTAAATCCTGCAATTTTTGTAAGACTTAATGTTGAAGTATTTGAGATGAAAATAGTATCTGGTTTTGCTATATAATCTAACTTTTTAAAAAGTTGCTCTTTTAATTCTAAGTCTTCCGCAACTGCTTCAATAAGTAAATCACAATCGCTCACTTCTTCTATATCTAACGTCCAGGTAATTCTAGAAAGTACCGATTTCATTTCGCTTTCAGTCATTCCCCATCTTTCAATTTCACGTTCCATAGAAGCTTTTAAACTTTTTTGAGCCGCTTCCAATTGTTTTTGAGACCTTTCTATAATACAAACATCTATACCTGAACCGGCAACTGTTTGAGCAATTCCTTGCCCCATAACCCCGGCGCCGATAATTGCTACATGTTCAATTCTCCCCTTTTCTTCAAGCTCACTTGTTTCTTTTAATATATCTTCTAATTTTAGTTTTTCTCCATCCATTTTACTTATCCTTTTGTATTTTCCTTTTTTAACTAAATGATTTTTTAAGATTTGTAAACATACTAATAACTTTTATGATTACGAACGTTCTAATATTAAAACAATAAATAATTATTAAACAATAGAAAACTGCAATTTCCATACCGGCTATTTTTAAATAAAAAGAATTAAAAATTAGAATTTTAGTAATCCTTTTTATTAAAAATGATAATGCTTATATAAATAGTGAGAATTAAAAACAGAAACGATGATAAAATAGGTTGGAGTTCAAGGTTATTTTTACCGATTGTAAGATTCAGCGTATAACTTGCCAATTCGGAAGTTTTGGGGAAAATATAATACAAACCGTCTATTACTCGATTAACGATATTATTATTTATTAGCATCTCCAATTTATCTCTTGCAGTTAAAAGCGGAGAGAGAATGAAGAATATTAAGTAAGTGGACATCATTGCCAGTAAAGAACTCTGAGTTAAAATCCCTATTAAAATCATTAACCCGTACAAAACGGCGAAAGTATATGTAATAATAACTATTGCATATAAAAGTCCAACATCCCATAAACCGAATTTAAAACCTATTAAAATCCAAAGACCAAAAATTAAATAAGCAACGTTTAGCAAAACTATTAAGATACCGCCCCAAAATTTTCCCCATATAATTTGACTGCGTGAAATTGGTTTTGAGAGAATTATTTCAATGTTCCCCTTTTCAAGCATTGCGGGAATAAAACTTGCCGCAGAAAAAATTGAAAGAAATAAACCGACTCCAAATAGAGGTGAAACGACCAGCACTTTTAGTGAATCAATAATCTTATGTACCAGCTCATTCGAATCCGCTCCTTGCATTTGCAGCATCGGTATCATGCTGTCGATATTAGTCGATAAGAAAAAGGCTAAAAAGAGTAATAAAATGAACGTCGATACACTAAAAAAAACTAAAAAGATTTTTCGCGACAATGCTTCGCGGAATGTATACTTGGTTATTGCTAAAATATTTTTCATAATCTAATTTTGTTCCGACTTGTTAATTAGTGAAATAAACATATCTTCCAAAGTATTTTTCTGAGGTGTTACTGCTCTTATTACAACATTATTTGCCCGCAAAATATCAATAAGCCTATTCAATTCAACTGTATCGGAAATGTGGCATTCATAAGTATTTGTATCATTATCCGATTTTTTAATTGTAAAATCCTTAAGATTATTTTGAACAATATTATTAGGTAATTCATTTTCTAAATGAATAATGTAAAATTGTTTTGAAGCCGTTATTTCTTCAACTGTCCCTTCTTTTATAAGACTTCCTTTGTTCAATATTGCAATTCTATCGGAGACAAGTTCCACTTCGGAAAGTAAATGACTATTTAGAAAAATTGTTTTACCGTCATTTTTTAATTTCACTAATAAATCTCTAATTTCTTTTCGTCCAATCGGATCAACTCCATCTGTCGGTTCATCCAGAAAAATTAAATCAGGATTACTTATCAGCGCTTGTGCAAGGCCCAAACGCTGCATCATTCCTTTTGAAAACTTTTTAATCTTGGTTTTTTTCCATTTGCTCATATTCACCAAGTCAAGCAGTCTGTCAATTTCTTTATCCAGGTTTGTTATTTCCACTCCACTTAACTCGGCAAAATATTTCATCACACCTTCGGCAGTTAAAAATTGGGGAAACTTATGATTTTCCGGGAGATAACCGATTTTTCTTCTAACCGAATAATCATTTATATCAACACCAAGTACTTTTGCATTTCCCAGTGTGGGATGAACTATACCCAGTAAAATTTTTATTAATGTCGTCTTCCCCGCTCCGTTCGGACCTAAAAGTCCGTAAATAATTCCCTGACTAATATTAAGCGTAAGATCGTTTATTGCTCTTACTTCATTCTTTTTTTTATTATACACTTTAGTAAGATTTGATATTTCTATAGAGTACATTAACTCTCCGGTTTCTATAATTCTTTAATTTACTGAAATAAGTTGCTCATCAATAGTTATATTTAAATTATATCTTTTAAGGGACAAATTTAGTAAATAGTTTTCTAATATTATTACTAGTTTACTTATACAATTTATGAAATAATTTTAATTTTTATTATCAATTTTTAACTTAATTTAATTGAATTCTAAAGAAGCATTACAAAAATATTTCGGATATGATAACTTCAGGCCCGGACAAGAAAAAATTATAAACTCGGTACTTGATGGGAATGATGTTTTAGCCATAATGCCAACCGGCAGCGGCAAATCCCTCTGTTATCAAATTCCTGCTTTAATGTCATATCAATTTTCTATTGTAATTTCTCCCCTTATTTCTTTGATGAAAGACCAAGTTGATCATCTTAATCATAAAAAAATAATTGCAGGATTTATTAACAGTTCTTTAGACTACTCACAAGTAGAAAAAGTTCTAAATGATATCGCTAATTCCAAAATAAAAATTCTTTACGTGTCACCGGAAAAATTGGAGAACAAAGAATTTACCGAGAGATTGCAGAATCTAAAACCGGAATATTTATTTGTAGATGAAGCGCATTGTATAAGTGAGTGGGGTCATAATTTTAGACCGAGTTATACTAAAATAAGCGAGTTCAAAAAGTTCTCGGGTGTAAAAAGCGTGGCGGCATTTACTGCAACAGCTACTCCGGATGTAAGGACGGATATTATTTCCCAGCTGGAAATGGATGAACCGGATATTTTTGTGTATGGTTTTGAGAGGGAAAACCTTTCGCTGAATGTAATTCAAACAACCCGGAAAAAAGAAAAACTTTTGGAAATATTAAAAGATATAAACGGTTCAACCATTGTTTATACTTCCACCAGAAGAAGCGCCGAAAGTGTTGCGGGTTTTCTCTCGTCCAACAAACTGGATGTTAAATATTATCATGCGGGATTAACGCCGGAACTTAGAAGAATTGTCCAAGATGATTTTATAACCGGCAGGACGGAAATAATAGTTGCTACAAATGCTTTTGGGATGGGCATTGATAAAAAAGATATAAGATTTGTTGTACATTATAATATTCCCGGTTCGATTGAAAGTATTTACCAGGAATTCGGACGCGCCGGGCGGGATGGCAAGCTGGCGGAAGTATATTTATTATTTTCACTGAAAGATATCAGCATTCAAGAATATTTTATTAATAATTCAACTCCCTCAAAAGAACAGATTCACTCTGTCTACAATACAATTTGCAATGCGGCAAATATTGCCCTAGGAACTAAATCGAATAAAAGAATTCCGATTGATAAAACTCTTAAAGCTATATTAAAAACAAAAAATATTTCTCCGGGTCTACTAAATTCTTCTTTACAAGTTCTTGAGAATGCCGGATACATAAAAACTTCTTCGAATTATGAAAACAATACT
>BDSW01000091.1 GCA_002898175.1 bacterium BMS3Abin04 | reverse complement strand
AAGGACGTTATATTGATTTAAATAATTTTTATGAATTAGGTCCATTCATTAATTGGAAAAAATTACTTGGCTATTAATAAAAAGCCTAACCAGTTATTCCGGTTAAAGTCAACTAACAGTCAATTGTAAAAATATTTATAAATTGGGCATAGTGATGCCCATACTATCATAAATGTTCTTTGACATATTGATAATAATTTTGTTTATTTAGTTTTGAAAAGGGGTTAAGAATGATCCCGTAAAAACACTAAGTGTTCTGCCTTAAAGCAGTTTCAAACTTGGGACATCTTTTCCTCTTTTCGATTATACTCAAAGCATCGCTTTTCTTTTACTTCCTTGTCTTCTGGATATTGGAGCTTGGACGTCATAAGATTGATAACGTCTTGACTTGCTGATTTTTACAACTTCTTTTTTGGGTTTACACTTTTCTTGATTCTTTCTATCTATTGCCGGATCAAATGGTTGATTATTCTTTAGCATACCAAAAACTATTCTAAGTATTTTATGCATTACAACTCCAAGAGCTGCTATTTTGGGCATTCCTCGTTTTACATGTTTTTTATAAATCTCTTTAATTAAAGGATTGTAGGTAATAGAAGTCCTTGCAATATTAAATAGAATAACTCTTGGTTCACGTCTTCCTTTTTTACTCATTCGTGCAGCTGCTCGTCCATCTCCACTACTTTTTAGTGTAGGGTGAAGGCCAAAGAACGAAGCCGGTTTCTTAGAAGAGGGAAATCTTTCAACAGCGCCTATTTCTAAGAGTAATCCAACTGCAGAATATGTTCCTATACCATTAAAGCTCTCAAGTAATTTTACCTCTGGAAGATTGCAACTATCAGACATCAACTTTTCGTGATGAGCAATGGTTTTAGCTAACTGTAATATTTGCATAACAGTAGCTTTAATTATGGTTTCTGTGGTTTTGTCATTGCTTGATGAGATTGATAATTTTGCCTTTGCAATAAGGGTTTCTGCTTTTTCTCTACTCACAAATGGTATTTTAATAAGTGAAGATGCATTGGCTCCAGCAAGGCGTTTTGCAGTAGGATATTGTTTTAGAACTTGGAGTAACCAATTTGGTGTTGAGTGTTTACAGTAAGTAAGAACCTCTGTGTTTGCCGTATAGACTATAGATTCTAGTTGGTTTAGAAGTTGAACTCTTTGTTTTACTAATAGTTTTACAAAAATCCATTGTTTGCGTAAAGAAGAGTAGTAACTTTTTGTATTGGGCGTAATTTTGCTTTGATGGTTAATTAAATACTCAGCAATATTATATGCACTTATCTCATCAGTAATAGCTCTACTCATATTAGCTTTTTGACTATGGTTTACTCCTAGTGGGTTGAGTCTTACAATACTGAAATTTAGTATTTCACCTAACTTGGAGAATGTATTGAACCAATTGTTTTCATATCCTCCGGTTGACTCAACCGCTGAAAGAATAGATGAATTTGGGTTTTGTTTGTAAAAATCTGTGAGTATTTCGTAGAGTTTGTTGTGACCCTTAAAAGTATCATCGAGTTGGAAGTTGTTCTCGACAATCTTTTTGTTTGAGTCAAGAATTACAAAATCTGCATAACCTTTGGAAACATCACAGCCTAAATAATAGTTTTTCATTTTAGCACCTTTACTTAAAATGATTGAAATATTGGCATCAGGTATCATCAACCTTGTGAATATACGGTCTCTATTTTTGGACCAAGTTATTCCTCGACTTTAACCCGATGGGAAGGAAAAAACTGGTTAACAGGTTCTTAAGACCTAGCTGTTCATCCTTCTCTTCCCTACAGTATTGAATTATTATCAATTTGTCTAATATTTAAACATACAAGCTTTTCCACCCGACCCCCAAAAGAAAACAACGGTGCGGCTTTTTTTGGTGTTTTTAAGTTTACGTTGTTCGTGTAAAATTGTAATTTAACAGTAGTGCAGTAAGATAAATTTTTAATAATTTTGGGCAGTTGTTTTTCCCCGAAGGGATCCCTATGGGACAATCCAACATTGCAGTTTGGGGCGGACGGGTGAAAAGCAACGCCGGTTATATGCTAAAATAAATTAGGAGTTAAAATGTTTGGAAGTTTAGGTGTTGCGGAATTAGTAATTGTTGTAATATTTGTACTCATACCATTGCTATTATGGGTAATTCCTCTAATTGATATTCTAAAAAATGAATTCGTGGGAAACAATAAGATAGTGTGGATTTTGGTTGTCTTATTTTTACCTGTATTGAGTGGGATTCTTTATTTCATAATTGGAAGAAAACAAAAGGTTCCGAATATGTGATTTTTATTAAAAAGAATTCAAGATAAAATATTTGATTAATTTGACTTAAGATATGTCACGACATTATTTTGGTACTGTAAATAATATTTTAGAATAATTCGTGGAGTATGAAATATGATAATAGTTAATTCTTCAGTAAATGTTAAAATATCTACTGAATATCAAACTGATTTGGAACTTCTTTTGTCAAAACTTGAATTAGCTTCATTTGCTGATGAATGTAGATATGAAATCAAAAATTTCGGGAGACGTTTTTGTTGCATATTTGTTACCAATGGGCAGTATTCAAAAGAGTACTGTGAGCATTTAAAAAATTTATCAATGCTGGTAAACAATACAAATATTCTGGAAAACAAATCTAAAGAAATAGATTATTCAAGTTAGAATATATATATATCAATATTAAAAAACGCATATAACCAGCGAACCAGACAACAATCCACCAGCAAACGCCGTGATTAAATATTCCTTAAATTAATCAACCGGAAATTTGCACGCTTCCTATATTTCCGCTATGGAATTATTTATTGAAGTAATTATTACAACTAATCGTATATTTACAATCGCTTTATAGAAAGAAAATATTTGATGAATAGATTTGCTCCACTTTTTATTATAACTGCTGCGATTCTTTGGGGAATTGACGGAATAGTTTTAAGACCCGGTCTTTATACTCTTCCTGTCGCACTTGTCGTATTTATAGAAAGCACTATTGTTACCGTTTATTTATCCCCCTTACTTTTTAAGAACATTAAAATTATAAAATCATTACATAGAAATGATTGGCTGGCATTTATCGGTGTCGCAATTTTTGGAGGAGCAATTGGGATAATGTCAATTACAAAAGCGCTCTTCTATGTAAATTATGTAAATCTTTCAATTGTTATTTTAATTCAAAAATTACAGCCGGTATTTGCCCTTTCGCTTGCAGCTATTGTACTTAAAGAAAGACTTCCAAGTAAATTTTTTGTCTGGGCATCTTTAGCAATTTTAGGAGCTTACATAATGACATTTGGAATTCATTTACCAAAATTCGACACAGGTGATAAAACATTAATTGCCGTAATGTATGCATTATTTGCAGCATTTAGCTTTGGAGTTTCTACCGTTTTAAGCAAAAGAGCGTTAAGAAATGTAAGCTTTGAATTAGGTACATATCTTCGGTATATATTTTCCAGTATAATTATGTTAATCTTGGTTCTGTCTTTTTCTCAATTCGGCTCTGTTCCCTATATTTCAGGTAAACAATGGCTAATCTTTCTACTTATAGCTTTTTCTACAGGCGGACCGGCAATTTTCCTGTATTACTACGGATTAAAAAATGTGACTGCCTCAACATCGACGATCTTAGAACTCGCATTCCCGTTGACTGCGATTATTTTAGAGTACTTAATTCACGGAAAAATACTTGACTTAGTTCAATGGATTGGAGTATTTATTTTAATTTTCAGCATCATAATGGTTACAAAACTTACACAACGAAGAAAAAATTAAGATTTCTTAAATATTAACTCAAATATTGAAATACCTGCCATAACAAAAAATGATAAATACATTAAAGTTGCAGAAATAATTGCGAGATACACAAAATTATTATTTATAAATCTCATTCCCCAAATTGAACCAAAAGAGACTAAAATTGAAATTAATGGTTCAATCATAAAGAATTTCTTCCAAAAATTCTGAACTACCGAGTTGAAGTAGAAAATTAGTCCAATTGAAAAGAATAGAAAAGATAAACCGAATATATGATTATGTGTTGAAATCAGCATCTCGGAAATCGGTTTAGGATAATTTTCTTTAATATTCACTTCATCTTCCGCATAAGAATCATCTGAACCATTATACCTTGTTACGGTTCCGGTCGGAGTTAAATTTGTTGTAGAGCTTAGGTAAGTTAATCCAACCAGTACACCACAACTTATTACTATTAAATAAGTTAATATAAATAACTTAAGAGTTTTATCTAACTGATAGAGGTATTTATTCATTTTCTAATATCTTATAATAAATATAAGTTAATTTCTTTATTCCTTTGGTTATGGAGTTAACTGATATAGTTGCTCCGCTTATTCCGTCAATATCTTTTCCGATCTGAAAAGATGATTTCCAATTGCTCCCTTTAAATTGTTCAAGCCATGAGTTATTGGAAACTTCTCCTCCAAATTCTTCTCTATATTTTACAATGTATATATTTTGAATACTTCCTTTCACATCAAAAAGCACTAAAAACGTAATCGGCATTGCTTTCCCGTAAACATTATCTAAAAGACCAATCCCGATTAAAGAATCACCTGAAAATATTCTATATTCATAAACATAATCTTTAAAAAATCTTTGCTGAGACGCCTTTTCTATTTCATATTTTATTCTAGAAGGAATAATAAATTTTTTAACTTTATAAGATATTTCCCCGGGAAAACTTTGTTTAAGAATCTTATCAACTTTATCTGAAATTTCTCCACCCAAAATATTTATGTTCAAGACAATTGATATTATTACCAAAACCGAATATTTCGCAGAACTAATTGATCTTAACATATTGTTTTCCCATTAGTTTATATTATTTTATAAAGTTACTTATCAAGCATTCTATATTATATCATTAAATAACAATATGTTAGTTACAAATACTAAAACATATACCCGATACCTACGTTGAATAATTCTGTTTTTTCATTATTTGATTTTATAGTTCTGATTGCATAATCGAATTTTACTGCAATTTGTGGAATTGGTTTAATTGACAATCCCGCCATCCATTTGGAAATGTTATACTTATCTTCCAAACCCGGATTATTACGGACTGATGCTGCTGTATTATAATGTGAATATCTAACAAAAGGAATTACCTCCCACTTAACATTAATAAGACTGTTAATATTGTAACCAATGTCTAGATAAAAACCGGAAGATTTTTTCAACTTCCCTTGCTTGTAGTTTATTTGACCATATTCCCCGATTATAAATAAATTCTTTTTAACAAACTGCAAATGCCCCTCAATTAAATTTATGGGAATATTTGTTGAGTCCCCTTTCGAATTATTATATGTAAATGAAAACCCAATTTTTAGATTTTTCACCTTGAGATAATTGATTCTAAGACTAACCAGCGGATTTTGTGCGTCGGCTTTAAAACCACCTTGTCTTCCTTTTCTAATTGCTGTATTAAGGGAGAATTTGTCGCTATTCAAACCCTCCATAATTGTTAATTTATAATCTAAACCTTTATACTTTCCATAAACTGCCAATCCGTTTCCAAACCATGTTGTAGGAATAATATATTTGTTGTAGGCCGGTCTTTCTACGCTTAAGAATGTAGGCGGTTCGTGATATTCGTTTATAAGTCCAATTGAAGGAAGAATAACACCGGCTTTAAAAGCAAGCCAATCGCGAAAACGATAGTTGACAAACGCCTGCTCTAACTCTAAAGCGCCCTTTTCTCCTTCAACAATGTTATGCTCCAATTCAATTTCTGCTTTAAACGACCACTTTTCCGACCATGTATAAGACATAAATGTAACAAACCTATGGAAATCCAATACATCTTTACTCTTCCGGCTATTTATTGATTGATGATTAAAATGCAATTCACCATATCCGCCAATAGTTGTTTTTGGGGTAAAGAATTCATCCTGAGCATAGATGTTAACTGAAGTTAAACTAAAAAGAATAAGTTGTGTTGATAGTAATCGGTAAAAGAGCTTTTTCATTTTAACCGGCTGATCCTTATTTTTAATTAGACTAAATCTAAATAAGAAAGTCTAGTAATGCAAGTAATTTCTTTACAATTGTAAAATACATACCGCAGCAAAGCTGCAATTGACAATTGATAATATTCGAACAATTGGAATAAATATTAATTATTTTTCCCTTTACAAAAAAGACTAGGATTTAACTTTTAATACTCTATAGGAGAGAAATTTAGAATATACTTATATAAAAATGTCTGTATAATTTGTTAGTCAACTTGCTAAGTTGGTTGTATAAATGCTGCTGCATGGAAGTTAATTTATTTTTTAGCCGGCAGTCAATACAGCAACATGCCAAATGCGGACAAGTTGTAGTCCTACGAAAAGGAAAGTGTTTCCGAAGTTTTCAAAATCGAGATAATTTATGTTATTGTCTATTTCCCTTTCTTAGCTGTATCCTTATCAAATTCCATTGAAATCGAATTTATGCAGTATCTTTTTCCTGTAGGATTCGGACCGTCATCAAATACATGTCCTAAATGACTGCCGCATCTTGCACAAATTACTTCTGTTCGAGTCATACCGAAGCTATTGTCTTCTACCAGAACAACACTTGAGTCTGCAGCAGGTTCCCAATAACTCGGCCAACCGCTTCCTGAATTATATTTTGTATCCGACTTAAATAATAGATTGCCGCACGCAGCACAAATATAATCACCTGTCTCGTGATTTTTATAAAACTTACCGGAAAACTGTTGTTCTGTTCCCCTCTCTCTTAAAACTTTATACTGTTCGGGAGTTAATTCTTTTTCCCATTCCGAATCATGTTTATTTATTTGATATTTCATTTCAATTACCTCAGCTTTTTTTACTTCTCTATAATTTTTTAACGAATCGGATTTATGTGAAATATTCACTAAAATACTTTTACCGCTTTCTGAAGAGAAGAAAAACAGAAGTATTAGTAAACTTGCTAATAAGAATATTATATATTTTTTCATTGTAAAATCCTTTTAATAACTTTAATAACAAAAATCTTAGCAGGTAAATTTATTAGATTTATCCAAGTTGTAACAACTATTTGTTGTTCCAAATATTTTAAGTCGGTTTACAGAAATAAAATCGTAAATTTTATCTCGGATAATTTTTGGAATTAGCTGAAGTGATTTAACTAAATATTTATTTACCCCGTTTAACACCAACAATTTTAATATGGCTTCACTTTTTATGAAAACTTTTTTGCCATGAAGCAATACAATTGTTTTAGTTACTAATTCATTAATATTGTAATACCTTAAAATATTTTCCGCTTCACCGGTTTGAGAAGAAAGCATACTAACTTTATCCATCTTAAACCTTCTTAAAAGTTCAATAACCCCGTTACATAAATTACACCTTCCGTCAAAAAGCAATATTGTTATTTCTTCATTCATAAATCTTCAGAGTCATGATTAAAAGTAAACGCTGACCTAATATTTATATACTTGCAGGTTAAGAAATATCTCAGGAAATAGAAAGTCTAAAATAAAGGACAATCTAACCTATTTATTACTTTACTACTTGGGACCCTTCCGTTATCCATGCTTTAATTCCACCGGTTAAGTTGTACACATTTAACAAGCCGTTGTTCATAAGCTTACTAATGGCTATACTTGATCTGTCGCCCGATTCACAATAAAGAACAACTTTTTTATTTTTATTAATTCGATCTAAGTTATTTTCAATTAAACCGGCATGAATATTTACTGCATTCAGAATATGAGCAGATTTATATTCAGTATTCTCCCTTACATCAATAATCTGAATTTCTTCATTCTTATTTAATTCACTCAGTTCACTAACAGTAATTTGCTTAACAACTTCCAGTTCATTACAATGATCCGCCCAATTGTTTAAGTCTGCTATGTAACCGAAGAAATGTTCCATCCCGATTCTTGCAAGATTTTTTGTAAGTTCTTCAATTGTATTTTTTCCCGTTATTAAGACAAACGGTTCGTCATATTTAAGCATCCATCCGGTCCATGTTGTAAATGCTGAATTATCAGGTACGTTAAGCGAGCCTTTAATATGTCCGCCGGCAAATGATAATTTGTCACGGGAATCAAGAATTGTAATATTTTCGCTTACAACTTTTTTAAATTGATTTAACGTAAGTTTTACAGGATTAGGAATTCCGCCAAGAACAGTAGGACCAAATCTATTAATCTTTTTCATCATAGCGAAATATTTAGGCGGTTCGGGCTGGTCTTTTAGCAGTTCATCAATAAATTTACTTTCATCTTCAATCTGAAATGCCCAATTAGATATTTTTTCGAAACCAACAGTGGAGCTTGGAACAGAGCTTAAAGATTTCCCGCATGCAGAACCGGCTCCATGTCCAGGCCAAACCTGAATATAACCGGGTAAGTTTTTGAATCTAGTTAAAGAATTAAACATTTGTTTAGCGCTTAATTCCATCGTTCCGGTTATTCCCACGGCTTTTTCAAGTAAATCCGGTCGTCCGACATCACCTACAAATACAAAATCGCCGGTGAATATCATCATCGTTTTTTCCGATAAAGTTGTATCCGATAACAAAAAACTTATGTGCTCAGGTGTATGGCCCGGAGTATACATAACTTTTAATTTTAAATTACCTACATTTATAACATCTCCGTCATGCAAAGGAATATGCATATATCTATACTGCCAATCTTTTCCACCTTCATCGGACAAATAAATCTTGCCGTTAGTTGCAGCGGCAAGTTCACGTGAACCGCTAAGAAAATCCGCATGGATATGCGTTTCCGTAATATGCGTGATATTTAAATTTTCATTTTCTGCAATATTAATATATTGTGATATTTCCCTCTGAGGATCAATTACAATAGCTTCTCCCGTTGCCTGGCATCCGATTATATAACTTGATTGCGCGAGTCCTTTTTCGTATAAATGTTTGAAAAACATTTTATTTTCCTTTATTTAATTTATCTTTCAATTTCGCCTTGCCAATCAATTATTCCACCCGCAAGGTTATAAACATTCTTGAATCCTAATTTTAACATTTGCTTACATGCATGGTAACTCCGGTTTCCACTTCTGCAGTATATGTAATAACTTTTACTTTTATCTAATTTTTTAATCTCATGAATGAAATGCGGGTCCATTAAATCAATTAAGATCGCATCCGGTATTTTAACGTCGAGAAACTCATGTCTTGTTCTGACATCTATTAATATGGCATCTTTATCATTTTTCATATTTTGTTCAAATGTTTCCGAATTAAAATTTTGCACATTATTTCTGTTATTGAAAAACGAGGATAAAATGGAATTCATTTAAAAACCTTTAAATTTTATTAGAATTTATTTGGTAAGAAGGAATAGTAAGTCAATACCAAAGAATTATTGCATTTTAATTTTATAAGATATAAATATACTAAAAAGGATTCGAGGTATTATTTATTTGTACCTTTTGAATTAGGAAGGACAATCAGCTTTGCTAAATTTATTTTTGTTTTAGTAGAATGCAAAATATTGATCAGGAAATTATCGATCTTAATCTTTTCATTTTTAACCGGTATCCTTCCCAATTTTGTAATAATGTAACCTGCAAAAGTTTCATAATCTCCTTCCGGAATGTTCAACTCAAATTCTTCATTTATATAATCGATTTCGACCTTACCGCTTATAATAAAAGTAGAATCATCTATTTTTTTACAAACATCTTCTTCCACATCATATTCATCTCTGATTTCACCGAACATTTCTTCAATAATATCTTCTAAAGTAATAATTCCCGCTGTCCCGCCGAATTCATCAACAACAATAGCAATTGAAATATGATTATCCAAAAATTCATTTAGCATATCTAAACTTTTTTTTGTCTCAGGTACAAATTTAACTTCCCGAATAACCGTTGTTAAGTTTTCGGGAAGTTTAAACATATCATAAGCATAAACTATTCCTTTTATATCATCCAAACTTTCGCCGTAAACCGGGATCTTTGAATAACCGGATTCAACAAAGACAGAAATCACATCATTTATTGAACTGTCGATTCCAACACCAACAATATCTGTCCTCGGAGTCATTGCTTGATAAATTTTCTGTTCACCAAGATCAATTATCTTTTTAATTATATCGGACTCCTCCTCATCGACTGTTCCCACTTTTGAACTTTCGTCAATTAAGGAATGGATATCATCTTTCTCAAAAGTATTAACATAGCTTTCTTCCTCTGCGTTTTTTAAACTTGTTAAGAATGATGAAATTGAAGATGTAATTTTTACAAAAGGATAAAGTAAAAAAGTAAGAACTCTTACGGGCAGAACAGTTAGCATAATTAGTCTATCAGGAAATTCCCTCGCAACATATTTTGGAATTAGTTCTCCGAAAAGTAAAATAAGCGTCGATGAAATCAACAATATTATTATATCATTAAATTGAAATATATTAAATAGAAATATTGTAATAATTGAAGCAAATGCTATGTTAACTATGTTGTTTGCTATTAAGATTGTTGAAAAGAACACTTGGGGATTTTTTAAATAGTAAAGTGAACTTTTTGCAGCTAAATTATTTTTACGGGCAGATATCTCAATCTTTATTTTATTTGATACAACAAACGCCAATTCCGATGAAGAAAAGAATCCGCTTAGAAATAATAGAAACAAAAGACCGATTATTTCAAGTGTCATTTCTGTTTAATAAACCTTTTCTATTGGTACGTTTTTTATAAGGTACTGATACAAATCGGTATCCTGTCTGAAAACTAATTTTATATCAACTTTTTCTTTTGAGTTAAGTTCTGGAGTAAGCATAAGACCTTTTATAGTGGAAAACATTACTTTCATTCTTCCTTTTTTCTTATCAATAATTGTACGACTGGTAGGTTTAATAGTAAAAACTTCTCTTCCTTTCTGATAAATTTTAACTAAATCCAGTTCCATGTCCTTAATCGAGTAATTCTTACTTTTAAGCACTTTAAATTCACCGCTGATATTGAACCGCGGTTCTGCACCGGGCATTAAATTTATCCAGCTGTAAATTTTATCGACATAAACATCTACACTATTTAGGGATTTTCCCAACGTTTCTTCGTACTTTTCAGAACCTCCGTTTTTTACAACTTTAGTCGTGGAACAATTCGTTAGAAATACCATCCCCATCAAAACTATTAAAACTATTTTCACTTTCATTTTCATTTTCATATTCATATTAGCACCGTGTAATTTTAATTATTAAAAAACAACGGTTTCTTGGTATACACCAAACGGTTCTTTAAGAACGGCAACCATTTCTCCAAGTGTACAATAATTCTCGGCTGCTTCTATAAGAACCGGCATCAGATTATTATTGTTATTAGCCG
>BDSW01000090.1 GCA_002898175.1 bacterium BMS3Abin04 | reverse complement strand
TTGTTCAACAAAAAGGGAAACAATATCAGTAAAGCAATTATAAAACGAAGTGCTATAAAAAGCATGGTTGATATATCATGGAGCGATTCTTTAATAATAACGAAAGTCCCACCCCAAATAATTGTAGCTATTATTAAGAACATCTCACCGGAAAAACGTTTATTAGATATTTGGAGAAGTTTATTTTTCATCAACGCCATTATAACCAAGCCTTTTCAGCATCAATGGATCCGACCTCCATTTATTTCTTACCTTAACACGAACTTCTAAATAGACCGGACGTTGTAAAAATTCTTCTATGGAAGCCCGGGCAATTTTACCAAGCTTTTTTATTGATTCTCCTTTTTTCCCGATAATAATTGGTTTTTGTGAGTCTCGCTCAACTATTATTACCGCCGAAATAAAATCCTTCCCTTTTTTCCTTTCCTTAAATTCATCTATAATTACTTCCGTACTATACGGTATTTCTTCCCGGTAGAATTCAAATATTTTTTCGCGAATAATCTCCGCTACAAAAAACCTTTCATTTGCATCGGATAGTTGATCATCCGGATAATACTTAGGATGTACCGGAAGGTATTCCAATATAACATCTTTAACTTGCTGTATGTTTGCACCAAGTGTTGCAGAAATAGGTATGATTTTCTTAAATATATTCAAGTTGTTTATTTTGTTAAATAATTTGCCAATACTTATTTCGTTTGATAAATCTATTTTGTTTATTAACAGAATTTTAGGTGCTTTCGTTGCTTCAATTATTTCTTTAACTTCCTTTTCTTTTAATATAGAATTTCCTTCGGGATCCGAAGCTATATCAATCATGAATAACAATACATCCGCATCTTTAACCGATGCACCGATATACTCTACCATTCTTTTCTGAAGCAAATATTTTGGATGTAAAATTCCAGGTGTATCGATGAAAATTATTTGATAATTATCTTCGTCAAGAATTCCCAAAATCCTTTTCCTTGTAGTTTGAGCTTTGTTGGTTGTGATGGACAATTTTGTCCCTAATAAAGCATTCATAAAAGTTGATTTGCCGACGTTAGGTTTTCCTGCTATTGCAACGTAACCGGATTTAATCTTCATGAGATAATTCTAATTTTACAATTTTGAAAAATAATGACTTCGCAAAATAGAAATAGGTATAAAGAAAGGCAATTTAAGTAAAAATTTATCAATAACTCACGTACCCAATTTAGAGTTATTATTTAGCATTTAATAATCTTTTTAAAAACTCTTACTCTTTTGATTAGCAAATAAATTTGATTCTATAATAAAATACAAGCTCAACAGCAGTAAGAGAGTAATTGAACTAATAATTAATAAGGTATTGGGATTTGCCAAAAATTTTTCAATCAAATGAATTTCTTTCTCTGAAAAGGAACTTAGTTTTGTAAAAAACGAATTTTTAATATTCAATCCGAAATTTGAATTAACAAGAGACGAAACCATGAAGCCTGAAATGGAAAGAATTAACACTGTAAATACAAAAACGATGAATCTGAAAAAATGATTCTTTTTATACCGCTCGGATAATTGCAGACTAATTTTAGCCATAATTTTTTCCGTGATTCCGTTAGGCGCTGAATATATTTCAATCCTTTTTGCAGATTGCTCTACATACTGTAGTGCTTTTAGTTTCTGCAATAAATTCTCATCGCTCTCAAGCTGCTTTTGAAACTGAACCAACTCCCCTGTACTTAATTCATTGTCTATATATCGATTTAATAATTCATCTAATATTTTCATAATAATTCCTTTTGATAATTATGTTTAAAAATTAAATCTCTAAGAATATTTCTTGACCGGTGCAAAAGTACTTTGGCATTAACTAAAGAAATATCCAGTATCTCACTAATTTCACTTAACTTTAAATCATCTATATAATAAAGAATAATCACCAATGCATTTCTAATAGGTAATTTGTCAATTATGAGTGAAAGATATTTAATAGAATTTTCTTCTACTGCAAGTATTTTACCGTCCTCATAATTCAAATAATTATGATCCTCCAATGAATCTAATTTCAGCTCCGTTTTTTTTCTTTTACTTTGAAGAAACGACAAACCGGTATTGTAAACTATTCTATAAAACCATGTGGAAAATTTTGATTCATGTCTAAAGTTATTCATAGACATAAACGCTTTCAGAAAGCTATCTTGTAAAACCTCTTCAGCATCCATTTCATTTCTTAACATTCTTCTAAGTAAATTAAAAGCTTTATCTTTATACTTATCAACAAGAAGAGCAAAATCATCTCTATTGCCCTTTTGAATACTTTCAATTATATCATTATCACATAGTTTTCTCATCTAATTCTTTAGACGCAACGTTTTCTTAAACGGTTACAAAAATAATATGTAACCTTTTCAGGTAGTTTTCTAGTCTTAAATTATGTGAAGAAATTATCATTGTTTCAGCAATTTGTAACCTTTCGGCTAATTATGCAATCTAAATAATACATAAAGAGGAGTAAAAAATGGCACCTGCAATTATAAGCGTATTTATACCGATTATTTTGTTCTTGGTAACCGGAGTAATAATAGTAACTTTGATATATTATCATTCAAGAGAAAAACAAATGATGATTGAAAAGGGATTAAGTCCTGAAGAAATGAGTAAATTCTTAGAGAAAAAGAGAAGGTACAGTCCTTATACGATGTTAAAAATAGGGATAGTAACTATTTTCTTCGGATTAGGAATTGGTTTAGGTATGATGGTAGAAGAGAGTTCGGGAGCGGATTATGCAGTACCGCTTTTTTTATTTACGTTAACCGGTTTAGGTTTTGTAATTGCATTCTTTGCAACTGAAAAATTGGAGAAACAAAAAAAGAATGAAGAGTTGGTTTAATTTATAATGCCGGAACGGTTTTCCGGCATTATAATAAACAATCTATTTTTTTAAGCTAATTCTTTTTCTTCAAGCCATCTTTGAGCATCAAGAGCTGCCATGCAGCCTGTACCGGCAGCAGTTATGGCCTGCCTGTAATGCTTGTCAGCAACATCGCCGGCAGCAAAAACACCTTCTACATTTGTTTTTGTAGTACCCGGAACAACTTGCAAATATCCGGTTTCATCCATGTCTAATTGTCCTTTAAATACTTCGGTATTGGGTTTATGACCTATTGCAACAAATATTCCGTCGGCTTTAATTTCCTGTGTCGAGCCGTCTTTAGTATTTTCCAACAAAGCGCCGGTTACAACTTTTCTACCCATACTTTCTTCACCAAGTACTTCTTTAATTACGGCGTTTGTAATAAATTTAATTTTAGGATTCCTTTTCGCTCTTTCAATCATAATTTTAGAAGCTCTAAAACCATCCCGGCGATGAATAATTGTAACTTCCGAAGCAAACTTTGTTAGATAATTAGCTTCTTCCATCGCCGTATCTCCGCCACCAACAACTAAGACTTTTAAATTTTTATAAAAAAACCCGTCACATGTTGCACAAGCAGATACACCGTAACCCATATATTTAGCTTCACTCTCTATACCTAATAATCTTGCAGATGCACCTGTTGCAATTATAACAGAATCAGCAGTATGGATTTCATCACCGCTTTTAAGTAAAAACGGTTGTCTTGAAAAATCGATCTCAGTTATTTCTTTAAAAAAACATTCGGCTCCAAATTTACAAGCTTGTTTTCTCATTACATCCATAAGTTCCGGTCCCTGTATACCATCCACAAATCCGGGATAATTTTCCACTTCCGTAGTTATTGTTAGCTGACCGCCGGGCTGCATTCCTTCAAAGATCACCGGATCCAAATTAGCTCTTGCTGTATATAACGCAGCTGTAAGTCCGGCAGGACCTGACCCGATTACAACAACTTTATGATGATTATTAGCCATTATATCTCCTTAAATTTAACATTAAATACATTATTTTATAACTGCAAAATATAAATTACCGTTTTCAAAATACATATGATTCATTTTTTTTGAGAAAGGTTCAAACTATTTAAATCAAAAAATCGAAGAATTTACTCACCGGAAATCTCTCCGGAGGAACTATCAATTAAAAACTTCGCATTCCTTTGCAACCCATTCAGTTTTGCCCTGGTTATTGGCGAATCTTTGAACTTTGTCTTAAACTCCTCGCGATTCATCTCCAGAATTTCTTTCAATGGAAGCTCTTTATTTTTTATCTCTAAAAATTCTTTCTCTTTTGTTTGTCTAGAAAATTTTTTATTCCAGGGACACACATCCTGACAAATATCACAACCAAAAATCCAATTTTCAAATTTCCCTTTGAACTCATCCGGGATATCGCCTTTGTTTTCAATTGTTAGGTATGAAATGCATCTATTTGAATCGATAAGATAATTATCAATTATGGCATCTGTCGGGCATGCTTCAATGCAGGCTGTGCAAGTGCCGCAAAGGTCAGAAGCCGGTTCATTATATTCAAATCCGTAATTCGTAATAATATCAGCTATGAACAGCCAGCTTCCCATTACCCTTGATATTAAGTTCGAGTGTTTCCCCATCCATCCGAGCCCGCTTTTAACCGCCCAGACTTTATCCATTACCGGACCGGTATCGACATAAAACTTAGATACAAAATTTGGATCAATTTTTTTTAGCTTAGACTCTAATATTTTAAGCTTGTCCCAAATGATGTAATGATAATCAGTTCCCCAAGCATACCGGGAAACTTTTCCGTGTTGTGGTGAACAGAAAAACTCTTCGTTGTTGAAATAGTTTATTGCTAAACTAATAACTGATTGTGCACCGGGTAAAATTTTACTAACATCTTTTCTTTTATCAATATTTCGTTCCATATATTTCATACCGGCGTTATAACCTTTTGAAAGCCAATCTTCTAAGGTTTCAATTTCATAATCCAACTCTGCCGCTTTAGAAAAACCAATTAAATCAAACCCCAATTCTTTTGCCAATTCAATTACAGTATAGTTATTAATAAGCATATTTTATTTTTTTGAAATAGAATTTAAGGTAAGAAGTAAATTTGTATCATGGTTTAATTACCAATTAAACTCTTTTTTAATAACCTTTACAAAAACAAATCCATCAATAATTTGTATCTCAAAAGATCGCAAACCTCTCCTTCCGTCAGGCATTTTACCTGTTGCCAAGTTAAACTCCCAACCATGCGCCGGGCAAACGACATTACAATCCTCAATAAAACCCTCATACATATGTGCAGTATGCTGGTGAGGACATACATTGTTTAAAGCAAAAATTTTATTCTCGGATTTAAAAACAGCTATGTCGGTATCATTAATATAAAATCTTTTACCGCCATTTTCTTTTATATCGGAATATTTGCATATCTTTTCAAATCCTTCTAACACACCAGTCATATAAGCTCGTCAAATTTCTCTTTAACCACAAATCCTTTGCCGGTTTTGGTAACAGTAGCAGCGGTTGTAAAAGGATCATGCTCAAAAATTATTCTCCAGTTTTCTTCAACAGCTTCGCTTAAATATTTTTTCTTTTCATCTAATGTTACAAGCGGCTGAAGATCATATCCCATTATGTATGGAAGAGGGACATGGGAAGCGGTAGGCATAAGATCTCCGCAATAAAGTAAGGTATTTGATGAATCGGAAATTTTAATCATTTGATGACCAAAAGTATGACCGTTAGTAACCATAAATTGAATATTATCATCAAAATTCTCATTACCGTTAATTAGTTTTAAGATACCTTTTTCAGCAAGAGGCAAAAACCTTTCCGGGAAAAAGCTTGCTTTATCTCTATCGGATGGATTTTTTGCCCAATTAAAATGTTCTTTCTGGATGTAGTATGTAGCATTCGGAAATGTAGGTGCCATCTTATCATTCTCTAACTTTGTTGCACCACCGGTATGATCAAAATGCATGTGAGTTAAAATTACATCCGTAATTTCATCATGCTTTATTCCAAGTTTATTGAGTGAACGAATCAATTCACTTTCGGATTTATCCATTCTGTAAATTTTACTGATCTTACTGTCCCAATGATCACCAACGCCGGTATCAACCAGTATCTTTTTAGAATCACTTTGCAGCAATAGACATCTCATTCCTAACGTAATTCTATTCTTTTCATCAGCAGGATTTGTTCTTTCCCACAGGACTTTCGGAATAACGCCAAACATTGCTCCACCATCCAATCCGAGAGTTCCCGTATCAACAGTATTAATTTTATATTTACCGATTTTCATTTTCACCTCAAAAGAACATTAAATAATTTAGATACGGATTACAGCAAAAAGCAATAGTCCCATAACTTAAGTTAATAATCAATAATGGAAATTATAGTTTTAAAAATAAAAAACCGCAACAGCAAAAGCTATTGCGGCATAATATTAGATATTTACTTTTCTTAAGATCTATTCTCTAGTTTATCGAGGTACTCTTTTTTAGCCAGTAAAGCATCTTTGTCCTCAACATGATTCGGATCCGGGATACAACAATCTACCGGACAAACAGATGCACACTGAGGTTCATCATGAAAGCCAACACATTCAGTACATTTATCAGGAACAATATAGTAGAATTCGTCTGAATAAAAACCTTCTGCTCCCGAAGGGGCCGCGTCACCTTCACTATAAGTTTTACCCGCTAATTCCCATTCTGCACCGCCTTCATAAATTGCAGTATTTGGACATTCAGGTTCGCAAGCTCCACAGTTAATACATTCGTCAGTTATCATTATTGCCATGACAACACTCCTTTAGAAAATTAAGAGATAGTTAGTTTAGAATTTTAATAATTGGAAGTTGAACTCCTTTTAAACTGTCAATCTCTTTCGAAAAATAAGATTGGAGCTCATCTACCATTGCATTAAACCCAAGAACAATATTTTGAACATCTACTTTTTTGTAAGAAGGTAAATATTTTTCCAATTTATCAAGCGCTTTTTTATACTGGCTTAATGAACCGGAATAATTACCGCTTGCAAAATGAAAAGAGCCAACAGAAATTTGTGTTAACCCTTGAAAGAACAATTTATCGGAACTATTACAACTTCTCCATTCTTCTTCAAAAAAATCATGAGCCGAAAAGTAGTCGGCACTATTAAAAAGTTTAATTCCGATTAAAATTTTATTCAAAACTACTCAATTATAAAAAATCGATATACAAAAAACAAGACAAATTCTACTTATTTTACGAAATAAAATAAGTTAGAAATAATTTACCAACTTCCGCTTGCCCCTCCGCCGCCGAAAGAACCTCCGCCGCCGGAAAAACCTCCTGAAAAGCCACCGGAACTTCCGCCGCCAAATCCGCCGCCCAAGCCACCGCCGAAATATATCATTCCTCCTCTTCCGCCCTTTCTACCGTATTTTATACGAATAAAAATGATGATAAGAAATATTATCCAGAATAACGGAACTATATTCAAATCGTTTTGTCTTTTCTTTTTAATTTTATATTCACCCTTGGTGGCTGCAATTATTGCATTTAACCCGGCAACTACACCTTGGTAATAATTATTCCTTCTGAAATACGGTCGAACTTCATTCCTCAAAATAGAACTTGCCAGAGCATCAGGCAATGCCCCTTCTAAACCGTAACCTACCTCCATTCTCATTTTACGGTCATTTTTTGCGACAAAGAAAAGAACACCGTTATCATTTCCCTTTGTTCCTATTTTATTTTTTTTTGCCGTTTCATACGTATACATTTCCAAAGGATAACCATCTATCGATTTAACCATCAAAAACACTATTTGGTTAGAAGTTGAATCATCAAACGCTTTCAGGGCACTGTTGATTTTATTGATTTGCGTATAGTTTAGTGTTCCCGTAAAGTCATTGGCATACTTTTTTAAAACGGGAAATTCCGGCTGGGCAAAAACCAGCTGCGCAAAGACAATGCTTATAAACAATATTGAGTGAAGAATTTTCATAAATTAAAACTTAACTTTCGGTGGTTTTGAAGCACCTTCGATTGACTTAAAATATTGTTTCTCTCTAAATCCGATTATACCCGCGATAAAATTATCCGGGAATCTTCTAATTTTAGTATTATACTTTTGAACGACTAGATTAAACTTTCTTCTTTCGACGGATATCCTATTTTCAGTTCCTTCCAACTGAGCTTGTAACTGTAGAAAATTCTCATTTGCTTTTAATTCAGGATAACGTTCCACCGTAACCAACAAACGTGATAATGCACTGCCTAAGCCGTCTTGCGCAGCTTGAAATTTTTGAAATGCCTGCGGATCGTTCAGCATATCCGAAGTTAGCTTTATTTGATTAACTTTTGAACGCGCTTCCGCAACCGCCGTATATGTTTCCTTTTCAAAATTAGCGACACCCTTCACAGTATTTACTAAATTCGGAATTAAGTCTGCTCTTCTTTGATATTGATTTTCTACTTGGCTCCAGCTCTGCTGAACTTCCTCGTCCAGCGAAACCAAACTATTATAAATTCCAATGCCCCAAAGTACCGCCCCGATGATTACAACAAGTATTGCTATTCCAACACCGCAGCCTATTTTAGTACCGTTTGTCATTCATTTCCTCCTAATTAATTAAATTATTAATTTGTTAAACTTCTAACAGGTGAAGGGATCCTTCCGCCTCTCAAAACAAAATTTTCACTATTTAATTTACTTACCGGAATTATAGGAGCTTCGCCTAATAAACCGCCGTAATTAACGGTATCGCCAACTTTTTTACCGTATGCAGGAATTAACCTTGCCGAAGTTGTTTTATCATTAATAATTCCAATCGCACATTCATCCGCTATTATGCCGGCAATTGTTGTTGCGGGTGTATCGCCGGGAATAGCAATCATGTCAAGTCCCACAGAACAGACAGATGTCATAGCTTCCAATTTCTCAATTGAAATATGTCCGGCTTTTGCCGCACTAATCATTCCCTGGTCTTCACTAACCGGAATAAAAGCGCCGCTCATACCCCCCACGGAAGAACTAGCCATTAGTCCGCCTTTTTTTACCGCATCATTCAACAATGCCAAAGCAGCCGTTGTTCCGGGAGCGCCGACATCTTCGAGACCCATTGCCTTGATTACATCCGCTATACTGTCGCCCTCTGCAGGAGTGGGAGCTAAGGATATATCAATAATACCAAAAGGTATTCCGTGCAGCTCAGCTACTTTCCTACCGATCAATTCTCCGGCTCGAGTGATTTTATAAGTTGTTTTTTTAATTACTTCGGCAATGCCCTGTAAATCTATTTTACCGGCACTTTTTATCGCTTCCAGAACAACGCCGGGACCGCTAATACCCATATTCAGCGTTACTTCAGGTTCCGAGATACCATGAAACGCACCGGCTACAAACGGATTATCTTCAGGGATATTACAGAATACCACCAGCTTTGCACATCCGATAGAATCCCGTTCTTTTGTTAATTCAGCGGTTTTTTTTACAACATCCGCCATCATATTAACGGCATCCATATTGATACCGGCTTTAGTAGAAGCAACATTCACACTGGAAACAATTCTATTTGTTTCAGATAAAGCATAAGGGATTGCTTTAATTAACTCCTTCTCACCGTTTGTAAAACCTTTCTGTACTAAAGCGGAAAATCCGCCGAGATAATCAACGCCAACTTCTGTTGCCGCTTTGTCTAATATTTTAGCTATTTCAATAAACTCTTCGACTTTAAAAGCATCGAACGGAATTGAAACAGGCGTAACAGCTAATCTTTTATTTGCAATTGAAATACCGAATTGTGATTCTATTCTCTCAGCATATTTCACATGGTTTTTGGCATACTTCAAAATCTTAGAATATATCTTTTCTTTTGTAACTTCTATATTCCTGTCAAAACAATCACGTAAACTAATTCCCATCGTAACTGTACGAATATCAAAATGCTCAATCTCAGTCATTTTAATAGTTTCAAGTATTTCACTAAATTCATACGGCATAATAGATCATCCCTTTTTAATTAAACTCTATGCATAAATCTAAAAACGTCTTCATGCTGAATATATATTTTAATTTTCAGCTCATCGGCTACTTTATTCATTTCATCCTGTAACTCTCGCAAACTTTTATTAGAACGGCTGATATCAACTACCATAATCATAGTGTAAAAGTCGGTAAGTATTTTCTGACTGATATCAAAAATGTCGCACGATGCATCAGATAGAGTTTTGGTAATAGTGGCAACAATGCCCGGGTGGTTTAATCCGAACGATGTTAAAATAACCTTGCCTGAATCTCCCGAAGTACTTTTAGGGACAAATTCCTTATCCTCTAATTTAGCAATAGCTTTCTCAACCACTTGTTTTACCAAAGCAGGTGTAGCATTTTCTCCTAATTCTTCTATTGCTTCCAAAGTTAATTTTCGCAATTCACTTTCCGATAAGCTCACGGTTTAACTCCCTTATATTCTAATTGTACTTTCCTTAACGCTTTATTAGCAATTGATATATTTTTCTGAACGGCAAATTTTTCCGCATTCTGATAATTTCCCCTATAAAATCTAAACCACAATAAATTTCCTATTGCCATTCCGTCAAACACTCTATCATTCATAAATGCATTTACAGTCAAATATCCCCAAAAGATATTCCAGCTTAAAGACATTAAACCGGAAACAAAATGACCGGTATAAAATTGACCAACACCTGGCAAAATATAAGAAATTAGTTTTGCAAAAGTAACAGAATATTTGTTATCAATCACTTCCTCACAAATCTTTTTAAGGGGATGATTCGGGTTAATTCTTGCAAAGCTGCTGTCTGCTTCTTCCCATCTGTCCGCAAACATAAACGCCCATCCGCGCCAATAATTTATTTCTCTAATTTCAGTAGGAGACTTGTACTTTCGTTCTAAACTATTTAATAATTGCAAAGCCCGTTCCGTAGTTCCGCGTAAAATATTTACTCTGATTATCTGAACTGCAGTTTGATATTTTTGTTTTTCGGAATGCGAATACTTTTCCGCTTTCTTAAAATAAAATATTGCATTATTATACTTTGCCCCACCTTTATAAGACAATCCGATTTTTGAATTCGCATCAAACAAATACCTTTCTTCCTTATCGAAAAACAATAATCTTTTAAACTCGGTGATTGCATCAAATAGCTGCTGATTTTCGAAAAGCGAATCTGCATACTTATATTGAATATCGATCTGCTCTTGTGCAAATACTCTAAGCGGTGAACTAAGAACAATTGCAATAAACATATATTTGATACTATTAAGCATGTAAATTCAATTTTTATTACTTATTCATAAAATAATATTTCGGGGAGAAATAATTGTGATTGTTTAGAAATACTTTAAAATCTTTATCAAAGTTAAACCTGATGCCTGCATTATAGATTTGCGCAGCTGAAATTGATCCGTAAATATTGCCTCCGTAAAACAAAGCCGTTAATCCGGTAAATATCCATGCTCTAAGTTTGTGATGAGCACGGAAATTATCATATGCCAGGAAACCGAGAATACTGTTGAAAAGAAAAGCCGTAATTCCATCGCCTGTTTCACCGACATATATTTTTCCAAGACCCGGAACGACGGTTGATAATACAGCAGCCAGAGTTTCACTTTTATAACCCGGATTAATTTTTCTTCGATAAAATTTCATCACTTCAGATTGAGTTGCTTCGTTAAACCATAATTTATAATTTGAAGAATCCGGCAACTCGTTTTGATCTAACATGTAAGTCGAGTAAAATAATTTTGCTTCATTCGGATAATACGCATTATCAGAAGAATCTTGGGATATGTGCAATGTTTTAACTTTGCCGTAATTTCCTTCTAAAAAATTTGTTTTGAGAATTTCAAACTTTGCAATTTCCGATAGACTTTTAGAATTCAATAATTTTTGATAAAAGGAATTGGCTTTCGGAAAACACTTCATCTGTTCATACGAATAACCGATTTTAAATAGCAGAGTATCACTCCTCATTTTCTTCAGCACAGCTTGATATTCATCTATTGCTCTGAGATAATCTTTTTGACTAAAAAGATCATTACCGAATTTTAATCTATTCCGTATGCTAAAATAATTTGTTGGTGCAGCAGTGGTTTGACCTATTAAATTGCTATTTAATAGAACAAATATTATTTGAAAAACAGTGAAATATTTGATTGTATTTACTTTCATAAAAATTACAGTTTAGAAATTAAATATCTTGAAACACTTATTAGTTACGAGACTTGAACAATAAAACCCGTTGAACAATCTATCTTAAGTTATTATTCCACTTATATTTCGTGCCTGGTTCTCCGGCAGATTAAGAGATTCCGGTATTCCCAAAAAACCGGAAACCGGAATGACGTGTTATGCAAAGGCTTCTAATAGACTATTGTAATTCCTTAATCCATTCTTAAATTAAGCTCAACAAATATTTGTCGAGACATGATTTTAAAGCGAATCATTTTTACTTTGTTCCGCCGGTATTTTATCTGATTTTCCTTTTTTAATGTAACTGCCGATTAGAAGTAAAAACATTCCCACCATCACAGATACATCAGCCATGTTAAATATACCCGTCCTAAATATCCCGCCGAGATTAATATGCAGAAAATCTGTAACTGACCCGTATAAAATTCTATCTGCAATATTCCCGATACCACCACCGATAATAAAGGACAAGCCAATAAGAATATCCATTCTGAGTTTATTTTTAATAAAAACCCATACGAGTAAAACAGCAATTATAAAAGCCGGAAAAGCCAGAAGCAATATATCTCTTAAAACCGGATTAAGAGTGGAGCCTAAACTTAAAAAAGCTCCGGTATTTTGCACTTTAGTGAGTATAAAATTATTCCCTACCAATTGAATGTGCGCATTGTACTTAACGTTTTCTCTAACTATGGATTTAGTTATTTGATCACAGCCGATATTAATAACAATCAGTAATAGGAAAACAACTATTCGCCAAGTTTTATTTAACTTCATGAACTGATTTCCCTTTACTTCCGGTTTCGATGTAAATAATTTGCTTTTCATTTAAAGTATAGTTGTTAACCGGGTCATACAACTTCCCGGTTTCATCCCTTTTGTAATGATCTTTCCCCTTAAATAAATTGGAATCCCGCGTAAACCTATCGGCAAACATTAAAGCGCCTTGAACAATATTAGTCTTTTTAACGGACTTCACAAAGAACGTTGAACAAGTAGGATGAAACGGGCAATTGTCGCCATCCAAATCGGAAAAAGTAAGCCAATAAATATCCCTTATACCGGTTAGCAAAAATGAACCGGCAGAATGTTTATCAAGCGAATAGTCTCTACCGTTATCTTGTTTAAGCTGGTAGACTTTGTTAACCGGCTGCCATTTGTGCCGGTCGGTTTGTGCATTTATATTGAAGTAAAACAATAGAGCAATAATTATCACTTTTTTCATATTGTGTCTAAGTCAAGTTTTATATTTTTCATTTCCTCTCTTAACTTAAGCATATTATAAACGGCAACTTTACAGATGCTCATCCCGCCTTCCCAAATAATATCTTTTGATTCCGGATCAACCTTAACAGAGTTAAATATTTTCGGGTCTTTTAATGGTTCGTATTCTTTCTTTTTAATTAAATGGGATAGATTTAATTTTCCTTCTACCCCATTTGAATATTTAATATAAATTTCGAAATTATCAAGTGGTTTAACTTCTAAAATCTTTGCCATTTTTAATCTTTTGTATTCATCCTTTAATTTTAAAACTATTGAACTTCATTTTTTATCATTCGTGCAATAATCATTCTTTGTATTTCGGAAGTTCCTTCATAAATTTCCGTAACTTTTGCATCGCGCAAATATCTTTCTACCTGATATTCTCTAACATAACCATACCCGCCGTGAATTTGTACGGCTTCCAGCGCACAATGAACGGCAGCTTCCGAAGCAAAAAGTTTAGCCATAGAAGCTTCTTTTATGTAATCTTTACCGGCATCTTTTAGCGCAGCGGCACGTAAAGTTAAAAGTTTTGCCGCATCTACTTTAACAGCCATATCGGAAAGTTTAAATTGAATTGCTTGATGATTAAATATTTCAGTATTAAATGCTTTTCTTTCCAAAGAATATTTCAGAGCAACTTCGTAGGCTCCTTCGGCTATGCCGACTGCTTGCGAAGCAATTCCGTACCTGCCGCCGTTCAAGGTATTCATGGCAAAGTAAAATCCTTTACCTACTTCCCAAATAATATTCTCTTCCGGAACTCTGCAATTTGTAAAACTTAAAGAACATGTATCGGAACTGCGTATGCCAAGCTTATCTTCTTTAACTCCATGATCAAAACCGGGAGTTCCCTTTTCAACCAGAAAAGCCGTTATTCCTTTATGCCTTTTTTCTTTGTCTGTTTGTGCCATTACTATATAATAATCGGCTGATTTGCCATTTGTAATCCAATTCTTCATTCCGTTCAGCACCCAATGATCTCCGTCTTTTTCCGCCATAGTTTTCTGCTGTGTAGCATCACTTCCGGCTTCAGGTTCCGAAAGAGCAAATGCTCCAAGTTTTTCACCTCTAGCCAACGGTTTAAGATATTTTTCCTTAATAAACTCCGATCCCCATCTTTCAAGTCCGAATGTTACAAGCGAATTATTAACCGACATAATTACACCAACGCTTGCATCAACTTTCGATATTTCAATCATTGCCAAAACATAGCTTACCGTATCCATTCCGGCACCGTCATACTTTGGGTTGACCATCATACCCATAAATCCTAACTCACCTAATTTTTTAACTATCTCAGTCGGGAAAACAGCATTTTTATCCCGTTCAATAGCAGTCGGAGCAATTTCTGTCTGTGCAAAATCCCTAGCAGTTTGTTGAATCATCAATTGTTCTTCATTTAATCCGAATTCCATTTTTTACCTCACAATTGTGTTTGAATATGAAGTGAATATCATTTTATATTTTTCAAAATATTTTGCTCATAAATTAACAAATAAACGTGAGACGTCAAATGCGAAACGACAAGCGAAAGAACGTTGAGAGTATGAAATGGAAAGAATAAAATAGAAAATTTTAACATTAAAAAGATTAAATAATTGTTACTTGTTTTTAGTTTTATTTATAATGTTTTCTTTATCCAGTAATTTATGGCCTTCAAATACAACTAATATTTCAATTGTACTCTTCTTAATCAAATAGACAATTCTGTAGTTTTTATATAATATTTCTCTAACTTGGTCAATCGATAATTCCGGGACAATTCTTCCTTTTTTAGGAAAATCAATTAGGCTTTCAACAAGAGAAATTATTTTATTAGTTAAATTGATTGCAGCAGTTTGATTATCTTGAGAAATATAGCTTTCAATATCTTGAATATTAACGAGAGCTTCTTTAGTCCACTTAATTTTCATATTGATTTAGCAGCTCTATGTTTTTTTAGTTCGTTTTTTAATTGTGCTGTTGTTAAAACATTTCCCTTCTCCGAGTCAGATAATCCACGCGAGATAGAATCAATAAATAATTTAGTTTCTCTCAGTTTATCAAATTCTTCCGGTGATATTAATACACCGGCAGGTTTTCCATTTTGTGTAATTATAAGTGAATTTTTATGAACTTGTATTTCTTTAAGATATTTTGCTAAATTCGATTTGAATTGACCAACCGGAATAATATCACTTGAAACAAGAATATTTCTCATTTTATAACCTTTATATTATGTCTAAATAACTGACTTAATTTAGTCCTTTATTATGACTTTATCAA
>BDSW01000089.1 GCA_002898175.1 bacterium BMS3Abin04 | reverse complement strand
ATAATTGCAATTCTTCTAAATTGCTCGGTTTCACGGTCTAACATTTTCGCGCCAATATTTTTTATCTTTTGTGTATCGTAAGCTGTAAGTCCGACGAAAATTATTATACCTATATAACTTACTATCCGGTTTAATGTTGAACTATGTACAAAGAAGTTAACAAGCGTGGCAATTATTATTCCTATTAAAGCCATGAATTGGGTTTACTTTACGAATTTATTTTACAGAAAAAGGAAATATTGATTTGCAGTTAGCAAGAATTTTGTTAAAATCTTTACTGTAATTAAAAATTTACCGGTAAATTTTATATTATAAAGACTCTAAACAATAAAAGTTATTGTACAATCGTTCAACTAACCTAAACCGAGTCCTTAATCTCTTCCGCCGCCTGTAAATCTTAATAAAATTAAAAATAGGTTAATAAAATCAAGATATAAAGCCAGTGCGCCGATAATTGCAATTCTTCTAAATTGCTCGGTTTCACGGTCTAACATTTTCGCGCCAATATTTTTTATCTTTTGTGTATCGTAAGCTGTAAGTCCGACGAAAATTATTATACCTATATAACTTACTATCCAGTTTAATGTTGAACTATGTACAAAGAAGTTAACAAGCGTGGCAATTATTATTCCTATTAAAGCCATGAACAAATATTTACCGATTGAGGTTAAATCCGTCTTGGTTATATATCCGTAAAAACTGGTTGCTCCGAAAGTTAGAGCGGTTATAAAAAATGTAGTTGAAATGGACTGCATCGTGTAGACGATAAAGATAGAAGAAATTGTTAAACCGTTTATTACCGCAAATAAAACGAAGAGAATTCCTGCTGTGGAACTGCTCATGGATTTCATTCCGCCGGAGATTGCAAAAACAAGTGCAAGTTCGCCTAAAAATAAAAACCAAATTGTAAATGAATTACCGAAAATCATTTGCTGAACTGCCGAATTATTTGCCGCAAAATAAGCTGTAAGTCCGGAAAGAAATAATCCGACCATCATCCAATTATATACGGAACGTAATAATGTATTTTCTTGTGCTTTCGAAAGTGCCATCGGTGCGTAAGTATTCACATTCATTTCAATCTTCTCCTTTTCTAATTTAGTTTTTCAATTGATTTTTTTATACAATTCATTAAAAATAAAGTTGCAGCTAATAGTTTCTGCATTCTTAAACTATATTTAAAGTAAAGTAATTTTAGTATTGTTTTGAACTTTAGTTAAACTTAAACATAAAATTAGCTAAATTTCATAATTAATCATTTTTTTTTAATTTTTCATTTATATTGGATAACAAATTTGCTTAAGAAAAATAAAACTGATGTTTGAAAGAAAAAAAATAATTGTTGTAGGAGGAAATGCTGCCGGTCCCGCTGCTGCGGCTAAAGCAAAACGAACTGATCCGGATGCGGAAGTAATTCTTTTTGAGGCTGCGGATTTTATTTCAACCGGAACTTGCGAACTGCCGTATGTAATTTCGGGGGAAATAGAAGACTATGAAAAAATTGTTTATTTTGATCCGGATACCTTTTTTAGGAAAAAAGGTGTTAAAGTTTTTACCAAACACCTGGTAGAAAATATAAATATAAGACAAAAGAAAATAACCGTTAAAAATTTAGCTTCTTCCGATTATACTCAATTTCAGTATGATAAACTTATTTTAACCACCGGTTCCAAAGCTAAAACAATTCCCAACCTTTCAACCGATTTGGAAAATGTATTCACATTAAAATCTGTTTCCGATTTAGTTAAAATTAAAGGATTTATAGAAACTCGCCCGGTTAAAAAAGTATTGATAATCGGCGCCGGTTATATTGGCCTGGAAACCGCCGAGGCATTCGTAAAGCAAAATTACGAAGTCTCGATTTTAGAGATTACCGATCTGCCTATGCCGGAAGGGGAACAGGAAGTAAGCAATTTAATATTAGAACTAATTAGAAAAAACAACGTGAAATTTCTAAGCAGCGCTAAGAATACAAAATTCAACATTGAAAATAATAAATTGGTTAGCATTAAATATAACGGTCGTTTTATCGAGTTCGATCTTGTTGTTGTTGCGGTCGGAGTAAAACCTAATGCAGATATCGGACTTACTTCAAAATTAGAACTTGGGAAATTCGGCGGGTTTAAAGTCGATTCGAAACTAAAAACATCCGATCCTAATATTTTTGCAGCCGGAGATAATATTGAAGTTATAAATAAAATTACCGGAAGACCGGATTATATGCCTGTTGCAACTGTTGCACACGATTATGCTCATATTGCCGGAGCAAATGCAGCCGGAGCAAATGAACATGCTAAACCCGTAATTAAAAACATCGCCGTAAAAATATTCGATAGAGCTTATTGCCAAGTGGGATTATCAACAAAACAAGCTAAAACATTTAACTACAAAATAAAAACCGTTTATGCCATAGCTTATAACCTGGTTAAAGTTATGCCTGAAAGCCGCAAAGTATTTGGTAAAGTTATTTATGAGACTGAAAATAAGAATATTTTGGGAGCAGCATTTTTAGGCGGACAAGAAACAATCGGATATGCCGATTTAGTTTCATCTTTAATTTATAACAAAGCTCCCGTTACTGCGCTTGCTGAGATAAATTATAATTATACTCCTCCGTATTCACCGTTTGTTAATCTTCTATCTGTTCTGGGTAGAAAAATAAAGGAAGAAATTAAATGAAAAATTTGAACATCCTCGAAAATTCACTTATTAAAAGGGATTTAACATATTTAAGAGATGAAAGAACCAGGCAATATCAATTTAGATTAGCATTAAGGAGAATTGCATTTATTCTTGCCGCAGAAATCGGCAAGAACCTCGAACTAGATGAATTAGAAGTGAAAACGCCTTTAGAAATTACTAAAGGATATTCAATGAAACAGCAGATTGTATTTATTCCTGTTTTGAGAGCAGGATTAAGTATGGTCAATTCTTTTATAGAAATGATGCCGAAGGCAAAGGTCGGACATATTGGAATGGAGAGAAACGAAGAGACATTAAAACCGAGAACATATTATTATAAAACTCCAAAGAATTTAGACAAATCCAAAGTTATTGTTTTAGATCCTATGCTGGCAACAGGCGGAAGCGCTTCCGCCGCATTTAGTTTTCTCAAAGAACATGGAGCAAACAACTGTGTTTTAGCCTCTCTTATTGCTGCTCCCGAAGGCGTAAAGAGAATGGAGCACGATCATCCTGATATCCCTATTTTCACTGCTGTATTGGATAGGGAATTAAACGAAAACGGATATATTTTACCTGGATTAGGCGATGCCGGAGACCGTACGTTTGGTACGCTTTAATATCATATTATTTTTTATTGCCACTTTATGCTCGGCACAAACTTATCCGGATAGCAAAGTCGATTCTCTTTTAAGGAACGGAATCGATTTAATTATAAGTCAAAAATATAACCAAGCGAAAAAGACGTTTAAAAGTCTAGATCAAAAATATCCTAAAATTCCTTTCGGTAAGATTTACTTAGCGGCAACGCATATAGCAAGAACTGCGGACTATGGTTTAGATCCCGGATCAGATTCAATTGAAGATAAATTAGATGAAGTAGTTGATTTGAGCGAAGGGTTGCTGGATAATGATGAGCAAAATATTTGGAATAATTACTTTATGGCTTTATCGCTTGCATATAAAGCATATTTTAATATTTTAACAGGAGATTATATTTCCGCTTTTTCGGATGGTTATAAATCCGTACAATACTATGAACGCTGTGCGGAAATTGATTCTAATTTTTATGAATCTTATTTAGCATTAGGAACGTATAAGTATTGGAAAAGCGCTAAGACTAATTCGTTTAGCTGGCTTCCGTTTATTAAAGATAATAGAGAAGAAGGAATTAGGTTACTTAAAAAAACAATAAATAATTTTGCTTATAATAAATATTTAGCTCTTAACTCCTTAGTTTGGATTTATATTGATGAAAAAGAATTTCGGAAAGCAGAAGATTTAAGTAAAACGGCGCTTAAGGATTATCCGGACAGCAGATTTTTTATTTGGGGTTTAGCCAGGGCTTATGAAGATTTAGATACACAAAAAGCAATTAATTCTTATGGAGAAATCTTACAATCACTTAAAAGTGAAAATAAGTTGTTCAATGTAAATTACGTGATACTTAATCATAAGATTGCAATGTTATATTACAGACAAAATAAATATTTAAAAGCATTAAATTTATTGAATCAAATAGCGAATGTAAAAGAACTAAATAATTATGAAAAAAAAGTGCTGAATTCACGTTTAGTTAGAGTTGATGAGTTAAGAGAAAAAATAAAAGAAAAGCTGAATCTTGATTAAATAATAGGCAATATATTAGAACTTAATATTACAAAAGAATAATTTATGGATATACCGATATCAAAATATAATGAAATGCTGGAAACTCTTTTAACAACATGCAGAAATAATCTGTTAAATGTTGATGAGGATAGTATTAAAAAAGCTTTCCAGCTAAGTTATGAAGCCCACAAGAATGATTTCCGGGCATCGGGTGAGCCATATTTTATTCATCCTTATGAAGTAGCGTTGATAGTTGCTCAAGAAATGCCTCTTGATGATGTATCGGTCATTAGTGCATTACTGCACGATGTAGTTGAAGATACTGAAATTACATTGGATTTTATCTCTCAAGAATTTGGCAAAGAAGTAGCTGATATTGTTGACGGAGTTACAAAAATAGGCGGAGTTTTTAGAGGACAAAATATTACGCAGGCAGAAAACTATCGGAAGATGCTTCTTTCAATGATAAAAGATGTTAGAGTAATCTTAGTGAAATTTGCAGATAGACTACATAATATGCGCACGCTGCAGTTTGTTCCGCTGCATAAGCAAAGAAGAATAGCCAAAGAAACTCTTGAAATCTATGCTCCGTTTGCTCACCGGTTTGGATTAGCGCGCATTAAGTGGGAGATGGAGGACTTAGCATTTAAATACTTAAACAAAGAAGCTTACAATGAAATAGCAAAAAAATTAAAGGATACTCGGAAAGAAAGAGAAAATTATATAAAAAAAATAACAGGACCAATTGCCGGAAGATTAAAGGAGCACGATCTTAAATTTGAAATTATCGGAAGACCAAAGCATTTATATAGTATTTATAGAAAAATGATAAAGCAAAATAAACCGCTTGAAGAAATTTATGACCTGATGGCTATTAGAA
>BDSW01000088.1 GCA_002898175.1 bacterium BMS3Abin04 | reverse complement strand
CGGTCAATCAGCCGAATCAAAATCAATTGCAGTAACTGTTTATAATGCGAATCTGGGTGTTATTAAAGATATGCGTACAATAAATATTCCCAAGGGGAAATCGAAAATTGAAATTGCCGATGTTGCACAGCAAATCGATCCCACAAGCGTACATATCGGTTTTGACGGTGAAGTGATTGAACAGAATTATCAATACGATTTAGTATCCCTTGCAAAAATTTTGCATAAATACATAAATCAGAACGTCCAGCTGATTAGCGACAAAGACGAATTGATTGAGGGAACTCTTCTCTCCAGCATCGGGAATCAGGTAGTGCTTAAGAAAAAAGACGGCGGATTAGTAATGCTTCCGGATGTAAGTAAATACCGATTTAATGTCGGGGCACTTCCGGACGGGTTAATTACGAAACCTACTTTGGTTTGGCTGGTTAATTCAAACAAGAACGGAAAACAGGATGTAGAGATTTCCTACCAGACAAAAGGAATGAATTGGCACGCAGAGTATGTGGCTGTGTTAAACAAAAACGACAACCAATTGGATTTGAACTCATGGGTTAGTGTTGATAATACATCCGGAACTACATACAAAAATGCAAAGCTTAAATTAGTTGCCGGTGATGTTAACTTAATACAGAACAGAAGAAATTATCAACCGGTATCCGATAGAATTTATGAAGCGAAAACAATGGCCGCTGTCCCTCAATTTAAGGAAAAATCATTTTTTGAATACCATATTTATAACTTACAGCGACCAACAACTTTGGCAAATAACGAAACGAAACAAATTTCATTATTCGAAGCAAACGGTATAAAAGCTAATAAAAAATATTTTTTCCGCAGCGGCGGTTCTTACGGTTACAGAGGTTCTAACGGGAAAGGGAAAGTTGCCGTGATTGTTGAATTCTATAACAAAAAAGATAACGGATTGGGTGTGCCGATGCCGAAAGGAAAAGTAAGAATGTATAAATCAGACGGAGATAATCTTGAATTTATAGGCGAAGATATGATTGATCATACCCCGCGAAACGAACAGATTAAACTTAAATTAGGCGATGCATTTGATATTTTAGCCGAAGAAAAACAAACCGAGCATAAGAAAATTACCGATCGTGTTTACGAAGAATCGTTTGAAATAACAATTACAAACAGGAAGAAAGAAAAAGTTAACGTTGAAGTTGAAAGATTTTTGGGTTACGATTGGGAAATACTGAAGTCTTCTTTACCGTATAAGAAGAAAAATGCATCTACAATTACTTTTCAAGTGCCGGTTAACAAAGACAGCAAGACTAATTTAACATTTAAAGTAAGATATGTTCACTAATTTAGAGAGGCTAAGCAAAGGAAAATGTAAAACCGGACTAAGCTTAGCTCGTTTACGTAGTGTGAGATTGTGTAAATGGTTGGTAGCTTGCTAATGGAGAGAAGGACATAGTCCGACAAGCTATTGGGAAACTTGAAAAAAACGGAGTAACGCGGGAAACAATAGTAATGGCAAAACACTTAAAAGGATCAGAACCGACAAAGGAGAAATAGAATTAGAAATACTATCAAGCATGCAGCTTCTAAAAATTAGAAAGATTTTATGAAAGACTTTTCATAGAACTATCTTAGGGAAAACCGGCTTATACTGCTCCTACCGAAGAAGCCGGTCTTTTAGCTCCTGATAAACTTGAAGAAAAATAGGGTAAAAAAATATCTTTCCAATTTGGTTTTAATATTAACTTTAACCGCGAAGAAATAACTAGGAACGATATTCTTGATAAGAGTGATAGTAAACCAATAAACTTTTTAAGTGCAGGAATAGGACTAGATTTTACTAAGCATATATTCACTGAGCTGATTTTTGATTATGCTTTAAATAATGAATATGGTATTTCAACACCATTTGATCAAAAATATTCTGCTAAAACTAAAAATATTTTTAATATTTTCCGAATTGGTTTTGGTTATAAAATATAAATCCTTATCCAATTAGTAAATGTGAATTTAGTTGCTACCATTTACGAAACGTGGAAATCAATAAATATGCATTGAAACTAAAGATGTCGTCTCAATGCTGCATTCTAGGTTCATTTGATATTCCCTTCAGCACAAATCATAATCAATCGGTGTTTATAAGCGTACTAATAGTAATTTAGAGTTTGTTCCAAATTTTTGTAAATTATAGAACTAATTAAAAAACTATAAGCTTAATAACACAACTCAATTAGATAAATTGTTCTAAAAATAGCAATAGTATCTAATAAAGAAATATTATTTTAAACTTGACTTATTCGTTTTTTTTTACTTTAATGTCCGAATATACTATTTAAAATATTATAGGAGGACGAAATGCAGAAAAGATATGTTTTTCTATTTATTAGTTCTATTTTATTAACACTATTCGTTTTATATTCATGCAATGAACCGAATGTTGTAGAAAACAAAAAGATTGAAAAGCAAGAGAAACCGGTTCTTAGTAAAGCAACTAGAGAAAATAATTCTGCAACGGATGTTACTACCACCGGTAAATTTTTAGGATACAAAGTGGTGAAAGTACATGGAAAAGAAGTCAAAGTACCTTTTTATGAAGGCGACCCAAACCGGGATATACAGCCCGACAAAATGCAGTGTAATGATTATTTTGAGTATGTTTGGTCATTTGATCATTATACAACAAAAGGGGATAAATGGCTTGGAATATGGCCATATTCTTATTCTATTTCTGTTCTTAAAGATTTTAAAAATAAATGGGGTTATATTAAAGTAGTAGTTAGTACAGGTAATTATAATAATGCTATAAGTGCAGGGGACTCTGCAGATGATATCATGATAACTTTACCCACATATAGTTCTTATCAAAACATAGTTCAAAAATATAACGCAAAGTACTATTATATAGATGAACCATTGAGAAGAGGCACTTATTCCAAAGAACAATTAGTAGAAATTGCTAATTATATTGCAAGTGTGAGATCAAATTCAGGATTAATGATTAGTACGTTTTGGTACAATCCGTATCTTGGTCCACCGTTGGATTTGCTTTATGTCGTTAATCATACCAGTAATGCATATATTCAGTGTGATCAATATGATGGTGATCAAAGAGGTTTGTGGACTGGATTTCATCAATCAATTGGTGATCGAAATCCCTCAGATTGGGTTAATACCGTAAGAGATGGTGTTTCAGAATTCAACCAACTATTTGCAAAAGCGAATAATTTAAACCTAAAATCTCTTTGGCTCTATACTAGAGATGGAAACCATGATGCAATTGGAGATTTTAGCGATTATGCATGGCAAAATGGTTTTTTAAGGAGATTTGATCATCTTTACAGATATTATTGGCATTGTTATTTCCCAGGTGATCCTTGTTATTGCCGGTTCCATCCAGAGGAATGGCATTTAGTAAGGATAGATGATATGCAACAGGAGAAAGAAGTATATTACTAAAAATATAATTTACTTAAAAAATGAATAGGTAAAGAATATAAATTTTATTTTCAAAGGATTGATATCAGTTTACATTTTAGTAACATTGAATTTACTAATAATGTGCTCTAAACTATTATATTAAATTTAGTTTTTTGTTCAATTTTAATTTATATAATATTTTTATTCTCATTTACTTATAAGTTTATTAAAAATGTATGCATTAAATATTTATTGAGGTTATTCAAATGAATTTTAAAGTTATGAAAATTGTTTTAATTATTGTATTTCTTCCCGCTTTAATATTTTCGCAACCATCGATTAATATTGGCGTAAAACTGGATGCATTTGTATTGCATACGGAAAAATTAGAAACGGTTATTAATTATAATAACAAATACACATCTTTTGCACCGAGAGCGGGTTATTTATTTATGAAAGGAACATTAAATAAGAAGGCTAGGATTGATGCAGATTTAAGACTTGGTTATTTGGATGCAAATGATTATAGCGGATTTGAATTGGGTATATTTTTAGATAAATATTTTTTAAAAAACATGTATTTTCAATTTGGTTTTAATATCCACTTTAACCGCGAAGAAATAACTAGGAACGATATTCTTGATAAGAGTCATAGTAAACCAATAAACTTTTTAAGTGCAGGAATAGGACTAGATTTTACTAAGCATATATTCACTGAGCTGATTTTTGACTATGCTTTAAATAATGAATATGGTATTTCAACACCATTTGATCAAAAATATTCTGCTAAAACTAAAAATATTTTTAATATTTTCCGAATTGGTTTTGGTTATAAAATATAAATCTTTATCCAATTAGTAAATGCGAATTTAGTTGTTACCATGTACGAAACGTGGAAATCAATAAATATGCATTAAAACTAAAGATGTCGTCTTAATGCTGCATTCTAGGTTCATTTGATATTCCCTTCAGCACAAATCATAATCAATCGGCGTTTATCAGCGTCCTATTGAGAATTTAGATTTTAATTCAACTCTTCTAAAATTTCTTTTAATTTTGATAGAGAGCTTTCCCAGTTTTCTTTTTTATTGCGTTCTTTTTCAACAACTTCTTCCGGTGCATTATTAACAAACTTTTCATTCGATAGTTTTTTCTCGACTCCCTTCAATGCATTTTCCAAACGTGCTATTTCCTTTTCAATTCTTGCTCGCTCAACATCCAAATCGATTATTCCTTTAAGCGGGACGAATATATCGCAGCCCTTTACAACTGCCGAAGCACTCTGAGAAGGTTTCTGCAGTGCCGGGTCAACAGTAAGCTCGTTCACTTTTGCAAGCGATTTAATATAAACTTTATGTGTGTCGTTTATAAAACCGGTTTTAAGCAAAGCGTCAATTTTTTTAGAAGGCGGAATTGAAAGTTCGCCTCGAATATTTCGTAATGCAGTTATTACATTCTGAACGAACTCCATTTCATCTTCCGCATTTTTAGAAACTTTTGTTTCATCATAATCCGGAAACATCGACGTAGAAATGCTTTTGCCATCTTCACGTTCGGCAATTAAATGCCATAATTCCTCAGTAATAAAAGGCATAAACGGATGTGCAAGTTTTAAAAGTCCTTCAAATAAAGATAATGCCCGTGTAAGAGAAGCAGATTTTACTTCTTCGTTATCGGAATAAAATTTAACTTTGCTTAATTCGATGTACCAATCGCAGTAGTCATTCCAGATATACGAGTAGATAATTTTAGCGGCACCGGTAATATCAAACCGTTCCAGAGCATCTTCAAATTGCTTAATTGCATTTTGAAAACGTG
>BDSW01000087.1 GCA_002898175.1 bacterium BMS3Abin04 | reverse complement strand
TTCCGATCTGCTGTTGCTCCGTTTCTCATAAATGACATAAATTCTGATTTCTTAAGATCTCTAATTATTACTTTCATGCCCAACTATTATTTTCTCAAAGTAACTCTTTAAGGTGTTAATCCTGTATGGCATTCTACACACATGGCATCTTTCCATTCTTCATTACTATCATCGTCGGGATCAGGATGTCTAAATTCAAGAGGTTTTTCCTCTGAATCATATTCCATATTACCGGGATTACCCTGAGCAATAATGGTATGGCAAGTCGAACAATCATTTGGTATCACGTTACCATCTTCGGTTTCATGATTCCCGTCATGGCATCTAAAACAACCCATGAATTCAATATGACCGATATTGTTCGGATATGCATCCCATCTAACCTTCATCTCTGGGAAAATATTTAATTTATATTCCTCTTGAAGGCCAGTTATAGCTTTGTCGATAAGATTTTTTTTGCTTGAATATACTTCCGGAAGTTCTTCTTTATAATAATCACTAATTGTTTTTGAAATAAAAGCCATAGCTGAATCGGTTGTAGATAAATTATTGTCGCATGCATTCATCGCAACTGATTTAATAAAAGGTAATTCCTTGGGTATTTTATTATTCTCAATTGCATTATTTACAAAAAAAGTAGGCGGTTTATAATTATGCGACGGTCTGTTATGGCAATCCATACAATCCATTGTTCTTGATTGCAATGAATCCTTCTGTTCTTTTGTTATTGGGTTTTCGCTATCTTCAAAGATTTTTGCTTTACCGGTCTTTAAGTTAGTATACTTAATCCAGGGAATTACCTGCCTTCTGGAATCTGTTGAAATATATTCAATCTTAACATCAGGATTTATATGCCAATGGATCCCTTCGGTAAAACTTGAGGCTCTGTGAGAAGGTCCTATTTTCATTATTAATTGGATATCCCACTCAGTATTCGCCGAATCCGGAATAAAATGTTTTTCAGTAATTAAAGTTCTAGAATAAAATTTTTCAGGCCAATGACATTCTTCGCATGTCTCCCTAGCCGGACGTAAATTTCGGATAGGTGTTGGAATCGGTCTATCAAAATCATTAGTTATTACAGCATAAACTTGATGCAAACCGGCTAATTTTGACCTTACATACCAATCGGCACCACTTCCAACATGGCACTCAACACAAGCTACTCTAGCATGAGGGGAATGCTGATATGCAGTGTATTCAGGCTTCATAACGGTGTGACATAATGTTCCGCAAAAAGTAACCGATTCTGTAAAATTAAATGCTTCATAACTGCCGATGGCAGAAGCAAATAAAAATATTGAACTACCTATTGTAAATATCATAAAAGCATTTCTATGCTTTTTATCATTCAAATCAATTGAAGGCCAATTGAATTTATCTTCTTCAGAGATAAATTCCCCCGACTTCTTTTTCTTCCAAAACATTCCTATTGGAATAAGTAAAAGCCCAATTATCAAAAATACAGGCAAGATTATATAAATAATCAATCCCAGATAAGTGTTTTGCTGATGCAGGAAAAAACCGACAAAAAATAAAAAGACAATCATTGAAAAACTTACGATTGCCAATACAGCACCGGATAAGGAGATCCAATTATGTGTTGAAGATGGTAATCTTAGCTTCATTTTAACCTCTAAAAATATGAATATTCAAAATTTTCTTAAGTTGTTACTCGTATAAAGAAATTTGATTAGGCAAGTTATCAAAAAGTTAAATAAATTGTAGTAATATTCGTCTATAGCAATAAAAATTAATAATTTTTAATAAAATCATAAAAGGAGCATATTGTAATCAAGTACTCAAACTATTAATGAATAATTGAATAAACGTGGGGGAATAAAAAAAGCAAGCACAATTGATGCTTGCTTAAAAAATACCTTTTATCAAGGAAATGGCTTACGAACTAAACTACAGTAAATTTATTTAACAGATTCTTTTGTTCTCCGAATTACGGAAATAATAAACCCTAAAACCATAATTAAAACACCTATCCATACAAAGCTAATAAACGGTTTAACACTAGCTTCGACAGATAAAGAAGCCATTGTTACCTGCGGAATGTTATTTTCTTCATTTAGAGGAGAAAGGATTAATTCAATAACACCTTCGGCATTCAGATCTAATAGGTTTATTTTTAAATTTACATCTTTTAATGTTACTGGGACATAAAATCTTTTACCATTCTCATTTTTTAATTTGGGTTCAACAGTAAAATTTCTTCCGTTATAGGCAACTGAAATTATTGCTCCTATTTCAAAATCGCCGCCGTCCATCATTGCCGATATTGCAGTTTTAGGAAAATCAAATTTATCAAAAGTTATTGATTTGCCTTTATACTGCGTTGTTTCTCCTTTTTTAAGCGAAATTTTTTTCTCTTTATCCGACCTTTGTTCACTCCCGTCAGAATAACTTAAAGGAGTTATATAAAAATCTTTAGTTAAGGTAGTATAAATATCAGGTTCCCGCATTAAGCTACCGTTGAAATCAGAAAAAAACATAACCGGGGAAACAACTGAAACATCATTCCCTTTTTTAATTTGAACATTAAATGCGAATTTCTTCCCATCTTCAATAGGTTTATATCCTAAAAAAGTCAGGTCATATCCCATTGAATGAATCGTCTTTCCTTTTTCAAGATCAAGTTGGCGTTCCTGTGTAAATCCTGCAGTTGCAACTACACCCAGCAAAAATAAAGCAATACCGGTATGTGCAATGTAAGCTCCCAGGAACAACTTCTTACCTTTAATTATCTTAAATGCTATTTCAACATTAACAACTAAAGCAAATATAGAGGAAAGGGTTAGAATACCTAACATTATATTATTAACTCCACCCAATATAATGATAACTGCAGTTAATATTACAGTAACGATAAGAGATGGGATAGAATTCTTAAGAAGACTTATTCCTTCGTTGGATTTCCATTTAAGCAGAAGACTAAATCCATTCAGTAAACCAATTATAATAGCAATCGGCAGAGTCATATCATTGTAAAACCTTACTTCAACAGCTCTTCCGAATATTGGAGCAGAGGTCCCCACAATAATAATAAGAGATGCGGCAATTAGCGCTATGGAACCCGTAAATAGAGCTAACTCCCTTGATAAAAGACTTTCTTTATATTCAGATTCTCTTTCCAAGAATTTCCAACGATATATTATTCCTATAACACCAATCATTAAGAATGTAACCATTAAAATTATAAGGAACAAATAGACTAACATACCGGGTGCAACAAAAGAATGCACGGAAGAATCGCCTAATATACCGCTTCGAGTTAAGAACGTACTATATAATACCAGAACAAACATGAAAATAGAAAGGATTAAATTGGTTTTTAAAAACCGTCCACTCTCACCTTTTGATTGGGATTTCTTCTGTATCAAGAATGTATGAATTGCAGCAACACCGATAAGCCAAGGTATAAAACTTGAATTCTCTACAGGATCCCAGCCCCAATACCCTCCCCAACCAAGGACACCGTAAGCCCAATATCCACCGAGCATAATTGCAAGACCCAATATCATAGTACCCGTCAACAGCCAAGGGAACGATTGTTTAATCCAATCCCTATAATCATTTTTTATTAGGGCTGCAATAGCAAAAGAATAAGGAACAGCGGAAAGAGCAAAGCCGAGGAATAAAAAAGGAGGATGAATTTGCATCCAAAAATTTTGCAATAACGGATTTAACCCTTTACCTTGAATAATAAAATCACGTAGGGAGATGCCTGCGGAGGCTAATGTTGCATAGAGGTCCGAACTCATTCTTACAAAACTCTGATTATTGTTTGGATCTCTAAATAAATGATTTTGCATAAAAGGCATAGATAGAAATGCAGAGTTAATATTTTTTACGCTTAGGAAGAGAGGTTCCGACCAAATATAATTAAACGGACTTTTCAGTAGAGGACTAACTAATATTAAAAGAAAAGCTATTACCAGCGAAAACACCATCATAGTTCTTTCTTCTAAATCACCGCGTTTTGCCGTGTAATCCAACAGGATTAAACCAACAATAGATGTGAAGAATATCCACAGCATAAAACTGCCCTGCTGTCCTCCCCAAAAGGTTGAAATTAATAATCCTGTTGAAAGTCCGCTTCCGCTATACTCATAAACATATTCATATTGGTATTGGTGAGTAAGAATTGCGTGAATTAACAGTGCAGATGCTGCAATAATCAGAATAGCCGTTGAATGATAACCGATACGAGCTAAACTTTTTGTATTTGAATACCCTTTGTAGGTAAGATAATACATTATAACGGTAAAAACACTCGCCGCTAAAGCAAGTAAAAGTAGGGTGTTGCCGATCATGTTTTTCCCTTTCTAAGATTAAGCTCTTAAGAATTTGAACTTTCTTTGTATTGCTCTTGATATTTAGATGGACATTTGGTAAGAATATCGGATGCATGGAAATATCCATTGACATATTTACCTGTTACTACCAATGTAGATGCCGATTCAAAATTATTAGGGATACTTCCTTTATAAACCACCTTCATAACAACTCCTTCATCATCCTTCAGCCAAAATTTAAGAATACGATTTTTCTTATCATATTGGTAATTCTGAGATTTTACCATACTTCCGGTGGCTTTAATAGTTTTTGATGTGTTCATAACTTGAGAAAAATTATTCTCATACGAAATATTTGTTTGGGTAAAAAGATAACCCATTAAGCCAAAAAATATAACAATAATGACTCCGCCAATTATATATTTATTTTTCATTTTCTTTTAACTCCTTTATTCCTTTTTCTACTTCTTTGATTCGTTTGTCTGTACTTAAAAGCTGCAAGAAAATTCCCAGCCAAATTACAAGTACAATAAACAATACTATATATAAAGAATTATCCTCTAAAAAACCATAAAAATTTTCCACATCAACCTCACTTATGAGCAATAGTTATAAGCTCTTCTTTATAAATTATTGATTTGTAAGTCATTCGCCACATCCAAACAAAAAGGATTGTAAACGCAATTAATGATACATAAAAAATGACCTGCATTGTTTCATTCATTTTAAAATCTACAACAGGTCCGGCATTAGTATCGTCAGCTGATCCCGGGTGGAGACCTGTCATTATTCTCGGCATAATAAATACAAAAAACGGTACAGTCAAGAATGCAAAAATTGAGTAAACCGCTGATAATCTAGCTCTTTTATCTTCATTCTCTATTGCCGACCTAAGTGCAAACAATGAACCGTAAATTAAAACTAAAATAAAGATGCTGGTTTCTCTAGGATCCCAATGCCAAAATGCTCCCCATGTGAACTTAGCCCAAATTGATCCGGTAATAGCTGCAAGAATTGAAAAAACCAAGCCCAATTGAAGTGCAGCATTCGATTTTGCATCATTAGTCAAATCTTTATTCCTAAGATATAATACTCCTTGTACCATTGCAGTAAGAAAAGCAATAACAGCAATCCACGCAGTTGGAACATGGAAAAAAATAATTTTAGCTTTTTGCTCTAAACCGGGTATATTTGGAAGTTCATACCAAGCAGACGGATGAGGTACGATTGGGAATGAGAATCCAACAATGATAACTAATGTCATCAAAATAAAAAGTGTTATTTTCCAAAGCATAGTGAAATCTTATATTATGTGAATTTAACAATATGGAAAGATAATTATTTTATAAATAATAAAAAAATATAACATGTACATAAAACTTTATCATGAGCCAAAAAGAACTATATATCAAGATGTATCGTAAATGCTAAAAAAAACAGAACATTTAAAGGAACGGGGAAAGTAAAAAAAATAAAGGTTTAAATCCAGGTCAAAAAATATTTTGTATTTTTTCTGTACTATTTGATGTATTATTCATTATCAAAATTAAAAATAGTTCTGATAACCGATAAAAATACTATTTTGTTTTTATATGGAACTATTTTAACTTTAACTTTGTTAAATGAACCTAGAAATAATTTCTTTAATAAACTAAATTTTAGGAGGTTATATACATAATATCTACTGATTCAATTCTAACTTAAAGATAAGGTAGTTTTATGCAAAACCTCAAAGAAAAAAAAGAAATTACAAATCCTTTATCCGACTTAATAAGTGATGAAATTTTTGAGTTACTTAACAGTCGTGGTTTAATTAATGAAAAATCTTTAAGAGATTATCAAATTAGAAAAAGATTTAAAAAATTGCGCGAAGATAAAATAAGCGCTGTAGAAGCTATTGATGAATTAAGAAAAGAATATCCTTATTTGCAATTTGATACAATTAGAAAAATAGTTTATAGAATTCAAAAATAAATGTTCTTGACAAACAATTTGAGTTCACGTATATTTATTTATCTTTCTTCAAAGCTCTTATAAGAACTTTGGGTTAGTATTTAGCCCAGTGCCTCCCCCAACACTGGGCTTTTTGATGAACTAAAGGTTTTAACATGGCAAAAACAAGAAAAAGTATTAGATCGCAAAAGAAAAAGTATGTATCACCATTTAAGAATTATTGGTCGAAAGAAAATTATTATTTAATCGGGTTAGGATTTGTAATTTTAATTATCGGCTTTATCTTAATGGCACAAGGACCATGGACTAATCCGATCTCGCTAACAGTATCGCCCATAGTTCTTTTGATTGCATATTTAATAGTTTTCCCAACGGCAATTCTTTACCGAAAAAAGAAACACAAAAACAACGAAAATGTTTCTAGCTAAGGTTAAAGGAAACATTGTAGCTACACAAAAGAATGAAAGCCTTAAAGGACATAAACTCCTTCTTTTTCAAAGCATAGACCTAAAAGGCAATTTTATTGGTGAACAAGACCAGATTGCACTAGACTTAACTGATGCGGGTATCGGTGATACTGTTTTGGTTGTTAAAGAAGGCGCTGCAGTACAACAAATATTAGGTCATAAAAATTCTCCCGTTAATACAATGATTGTTGCCATTGTAGATGACATTGATATAATTAAAGAATATTTGCCGGCTTGAGCTTAAAAGTTATTTTAATAAATTTACACAAATAAAACTTCTTGCTTGGAATATTTTGATAATTTAAACTTCTTAATAAAAGTAAAATTTGTACAAACTTGATAACATTAGATTTTGATAAATTAGTCCTACTTCGTTTATTTCTTAATGTAGACGGTATTGGTCCTCAAAAACTTTTAAACCTTTATGCTAATTTCAATAGCTTCGAGGCTATTTTAGATAGCACTCATAACGAATTACTTAGAGTACCCGGGATTAGTAAAATATTAGCAAGTAAGATTTTAAAGACTAAATCAAATTTTACAAACGAGAAGGAGTTATTAGAAAAAGAACTGGAAAAAATAGAAAGTCTGAACGGACATATTATTACATTTTGGGATAAAGAATACCCCTCTCTTCTTAAAAATATTTATTCACCGCCACTTCTTTTGTATACTTTAGGAAATTTTTCGGAAGCTGATAAATATTCAATTGCGGTTGTTGGTACAAGAAGAGCAACAAATTACGGTAAATGGGCTACTGAATTTATAGTTGGCAATTTAGCTGAACAAAATATTACAATCGTCAGCGGTTTAGCAAGAGGTATTGATTCAATCGCTCACAGAACCACTCTGAAAAACGGCAGCAGAACAATTGCCGTAATCGGCTCGGGGTTAGATGTAATTTATCCGCATGAAAACCGAAGTCTTTTTCGGGAAATTGCGGAAACCGGTATAATTGTGAGTGAATATCCACTTGGTACAAAGCCGGATGCTCAAAATTTTCCAAAGAGAAACAGAATCATTTCCGGGCTTTCTCTCGGGACAGTTGTAATTGAAACAAGAACAAACGGCGGAGCAATGCAGACCGCAGCTTTTGCACTTGATCAAAACCGGGAAGTTTTTGCCGTACCCGGTAATTTGAAAGTGCCGCAGAGCGAAGGCACAAATTCATTGATAAAAAAAGGTGAGGCAAAACTGGTTATGAACGGTGAAGACATACTTATGGAATTGGACTTAAAGCTAAAACCAATTATTGGGAAGACGATTCCAAAGCCTACAGTCGATCTAAACTTATTTGAAGAAAAAATTATTAATACGTTAAATTATGAAGCAAAACATATCGATGTAATTTCAGCAGAGGCATCTATAAATACTTCCGAATGCTTAGTGCATTTATTATCCTTAGAATTTAAAGGATTGGTAAAACAGCTGCCCGGGAAAAATTTTATGCTGATGTAATACTATTCTTTGCCTTTCACTTCTTTCTTTTTCATTACCGAACAATTTATACTATAGCCAATTAATATTTTTTCTTCCCTTTCCACAACTGCTTTAGCATGTCTTTAATTTTCTTTTCCTGCCCATTCTCAGAAGGGAAATAATATTGAGCATTTTTAAGTTCATCCGGCAGGTAATTTTCAGTAATAAAATTATTTGTGAAATTATGCGGATACTTATATTCTTTTCCGTATCCTATTTCTTTCATGAGTTTAGTAGGAGCATTACGAAGATGCAAAGGGACCGGAAATAATTGCTTCTTCCTCACATCGTTTAGAGCTTTTTCAATTCCCATATACGAAGCATTACTTTTGGGAGAGCCGGCGAGATATGTTGCACATTGAGCTAAAATAATTCTTGCTTCGGGCATACCGATTTTTTCAACTGCGCTGAAAGCAGTTTCGGCAAGCACTAAAGCATTCGGCGAAGAATTCCCGATATCTTCGGAAGCAAAAACAATCATTCTGCGGGCTATAAATAACGGATCCTCACCACCGTCCAGCATTCTTGCCATCCAATAAAGCGCAGCATCCGGATCGCTGCCGCGTAAACTTTTAATGAATGCGGAAATAATATTATAATGTTCTTCCCCTGATTTATCATAATTGGACTTTTTACTTTGAACAACATTTTCAAGAACATTTTTAGTTATTTGTATTGGTAATTTGTCTAATTCATGAATAACAGCTGCTTCAAATATATTCAACATAATTCGTGCATCGCCGCCGGAAAGATAGATTAAGAAGTCTTTATCGATTTCCGCTATTTCCAAGGACGATAAGAATGCATCCTTCAACAGAGCAAAATCAAGGATGCTGCTTAAATCTTTTTGCGATAATTCATCCAAAACGAACACTCTCATTCTGGATCTTAAAGCAGGAATAACTTCAAACGACGGATTTTCAGTAGTTGCACCGATTAAAATAATTTTACCGGATTCAACCGAAGAGAGCAATGCATCTTGCTGTGCTTTGTTAAACCTATGAATCTCATCAATAAAAAGAATTGTTCTCTTTCCATAATCTATATTACTTTCGGCAATTTCAATTACTTTTCTAATTTCCTTAACGCCGGAAGAAACAGCATTGATTTTATAAAATTCGGAATTTGTCTTTTCGGAAATAATTTTTGCTATAGTTGTTTTACCGCTACCGGGAGGTCCCCACAAAATGAAAGAACTTAAAGTATCGTTCTCAATCATTGTTAAAAGAGGTTTACCTTTTGCTACAAGTTTGCTCTGACCTACAAACTCGTTTATTGTTTTGGGTCTAATTCTTTCGGCTAGAGGTATTTGAGGAATTAATATATTTTTTTTTGTCGGCAATAAATTTTATTTTTTTTTAATTATAAATTCTTCTTCATTTTTCTTTTTCATATTGTATTTTTCGCGGGCTACTTCTTCCACTTTTTTATCGCTATGTTTCAACGAATCTATTTCACCTTTGAGTGATTTAATTTGTCTAGTCGATTTATTAATTTTATAATCTAAAGTTCTCACTTCACTTTTCAATCCAAGATATTTAATCGCTCCATTGCTATTGAACAAAAGATATCCCAGTGATATAGTTAATACCACGAAATAAATTAGTTTTAATATTCTACTCTTCTCTTTCTTTTTTTTTCTTATCATCAAATTACTTTTGAAATAATTTTGTCAATTAATCCCCCAAAAGTCATTCCCTCGGCAATTGCCATTTTAGGCAGCAAACTATGATTCGTCATTCCGGGTAATGTATTCACTTCTAAACAGAACATTTCCAAATTACTGTTTAATCTAAAATCAACACGACCATAACCTTTACAGCCGAGAGAATTAAATGCTAATAAAGCCTGTTGTTGTAAATGTCGTTTTGTCTTTTCCGGAATACTTGCAGGGACTTCGTATTCCGACATACCCTCAGTATATTTGCATTCATAATCATAAAGTTCATGCTTCGGCTTAATTTCAAGTACCGGCAGCGCATGGTTTCCAATTACGCCAACAGCCATTTCTCGTCCGGGAATAAACTCTTCAATAATTACTCGCTCGGAATATTTGAACGCCAACTCCAATCCGCTCATAATTTCAGTCTCCGAATGGCAGATCGACAAGCCGATAGTTGAACCTTGGTCGTTTGGTTTAATAATGCATGGATAACCGAAAAACTTATTTATCTTTTTCTTAATTAATTCCAGGTTATGGTTTTCTTTAAAAGTTAAAAACCATTTTGGTGTTTTTACATCAAAATGTTTAAAGAGTATTTTTGAAGTGGATTTATCCATAGATAATGCACTAGCTAAAACACCGGAACCGGTATACTTAATTCCCTTTAATTCCAAAAGAGATTGAACAATTCCATCTTCTCCATTTTTACCATGCAATGCAATTAGAACCAAGTCTATGTTATCAAACAAAGAAGAGTTAATTGCTTTGATATAGTTGTTATTAGAAACAGGAGCAAAATCGTCATTTCGGAAAAACAAATCCGCCACAGTCGGTTGCTCAACTCCATAAGCCGGATCTACCAGTCTAATATTGTGCCCCGATTTTTGCAATGCATTATACATTGCTTTACCTGATGCTTTAGAAACTTCGCGTTCAGGCGATGACCCTCCAGTCAATAATACTATATTCAATTTATCTCATTCCAATAATTATTTTAACAACTTTTTATAAATTAAACTCTCTAATAATTTTGTCGATTTCATCTTTTGACAATTTATTCTTATTTGATTTTTCAGTAATATTTTTTTGACGGTATGTATTATTTATCCCAAAAGGATTTACATTAGAATTACCTGCCCTGGATCTTAATCTTTCTTCAATTATTTCCGTATAACTTAAGTGATTTTCGGTGTTGAAGACTTGATTATTTACCATGTTATTTTCATTAAATTTAAATTGATTCTTTTGCGGCTTAATACTATATATTTTTTCGGCAATAGCAAATAGCTTGTTAACATTTCCATCCGATAAATAAGTTACCCCACCGAGCATATTAGCAATAAATAGTGTTTTAGCGGTATGCTCAAGTTTTTCCATTTTATAATAAGCATCTTTTAACGAACTCCCGAAAGTAACAGCTCCATGGTTCTGCAGCAGCAAAGCCCAGACATAATTAATATATGGTTCCATAGATTTTGTAAGTTCGTCGGTTGAAGGAGTTCCGTATTTACACAACGGAACCTCTCCAATTGTTAGAATCACTTCCGGGAAAACCGGTTTGGTTAAATCCTTACCGGCTGTTGCAAATGCCGTTGAATAAATAGGATGACCATGCACAACTGCATTGATCTCTTTTCTTTTATTATATGCAAGCAAGTGAACTTTAGCCTCTGTTGTAACTTTCCCTTTTCCTTCCAGTAAGTTTCCTTTGTAATCTATAACTAATAGATCTCTTTCTTCCAACTCACCTTTGTTTTTTGCCGAAGGTGTAATTAATATTCTCCCGGAATCCAACCGCAAAGAAACATTACCATCGGTTGCAGATACAAATCCTTTATCATATACTTTACGGCAAATTTCAATAAACTCACTTTTTATTGACATTGTTTCTCCAACTCTTCCATAAGCTTCAGATTAATAAAACCGTCATAACCTGTAACGAGAGGTTTTTGATTTTTAAGGTAAGACCTCTGAATTGACTTTAATAAGTACAATTGCTTATTTGCCCTTTTCCTAAAGGCTTTCCTGGCTTCGCCTTCCAAATCAATAATTAATTTACTATGAACTTGTTTCTTACCAATTAAATTCTCAACGCTTATAGATCCCTTATAACCGGTTATTTCAATTCGATTAAATGCTTTTTTAGAATTATATGAAACGTTAAACGATCCGAATCCGCTCCTTTCATATTTTATTACAGCAACAGCGCTGTCATCTACTTCACTTGTATAAATAACATTATCTACAAAACCTTTAATTTCAGAAATCTCACCGCCGAAAAATCTTAGTAAATCGATCATATGCGTACCAAGATCTCTTAAAGCGCCGCCGCCGCTTAACTGTTTGTTAAATCTAAAATTATCATTTGGAGCAAAATCAATATTAAAATTAGCGGATATTGATATAATTCTGCCCAGCATTTGTTTTTCAATAATTTCTTTGGCTTTAACTACCAGGGGATGAAACCGGTACACATAGTTAACAGACAAAAATACATTGTGTTCATTACAAACACGCACCATTTCCTCTGCTTGAGCAGAAGTAAGAGCCAACGGTTTTTCACAAAGGATATTTTTACCGGCTTCTGCAGCTTTTATTACCTGCTTGTAATGATCCGAATTTACACTTGAAATATATATCACATTAAAATCACTTTTTAGAAACTCATCGAAATTATCAAACGCTTCTTCCGCTAAAAAATGGTTGCTTATAAAATTAGCCCGTTCCAAATCATTACTAAATACAGAGACTAATTTACTTCTTTTGAGCTGTTGAAAAGTGGGAAGAAAAGTATTTTCCAAGAAATGCCCGCACCCGGCAACACCCCATCTCAGTTTTTTAATTCTTTTAGGAATCCTTATTTTCTTACCTTCAGGTAACTTCATTATAATTTTAATTTATTCATTACTAAATTTATTGGTTTAGTATTCTGCATTACATAGAAATGAATTGCAGGAACATTATGCTCCAGTAAATCCTGTACTTGTTTAAGTGTCCATTCGGCACCGATTTCCGGAATGTGTTCCCGTTTGGCATTCTCAACCTCTTCGGCAAGTTCATTAGGAATATCAATATAGAAACTTTTAGGGAGGCTGACTAATTGATTTTTGGAGGTTAATATTTTTAGCCCGGGAATAATTGGTACATCAATTCCATTGTCGCGGCAGAGTTTAACATAATCATAATACTTTTGATTGTCATAAAACATTTGTGTTACAATATAATCAGCGCCGGCTTTAATTTTTTCTTTTGTGTACTTTATATCCATCAGAACATTAGGGGATTCAAAATGCTTTTCGGGATAACCGCCAACGCCTATACAGAAACTCATTCTATCCGCATCTAGCAACGTATCTTCCAAATATTTCCCTTTATTTAAATCAGTTATTTGTTTAACTAAATCAACTGCATAAATATTTGCAGAACGGTTATATTTAATAGGTTTTTCAAAACCGCTGTCATCACCTCTTACAGCAAGAACATTATCAATCCCCAAATAATGAAGTTCTATAATAAAATCTTCCGTTTCTTCTTTAGTAAAGCCCTTACAAATTACGTGCGGTACCGCATCAACATTATACTTGTTTTGTATTAAAGCGCAAATACCTAACGTACCGGGGCGTTTACGTTTAACCTTCATTTTGTAATCCCCTTCGCTCGTCTCTTCGTAGATTACTTCTGCTGCATGGCTTGTAATATCTATAAAGGGCGGATTGAATTTAACCAAATCATCCAGTGCAGCCATTAGCTGCTTGAAATTCCCGCCTCTTTTAGGCGGAATTATTTCAAAACTTATGAGAGTTTCACTTGCTTTATTAAGGTGTTCAATTATTTTCATAACTTATAATATTTGTTAATTCTAATTTACTACTTTTTTAGTTTTATGTTTCACTGAAAAAAGAAAAGTAAATAAATTTTGAACAATATTAATAGCTTTCTTTTATTTAGGAATAATCTGCTCATTATCAGAATACTAAACAAGGAGAATATTTATAAGATTAAAGTACATAGTGAAGCAAAAAAGATTCCGGTTTAAAACAGATAAAACCTAAAATAAAAGATGATCAATAATAATCATAATCAATCAGTTTTATTGGTACAATATTTCTTGACAATAATTACCGCTTGACAACCTTTTTACCAGTAAAAATTACCGCTTAAAGTGACACGCCTCACAATACAAGCCAAAAACAAATGTTTTAATTAGGCATGATTTATGCTTAAGTTTAATGTACTTTCACAGTCTCCTCTCTGTTCATTAAAACATTTTTCTGTTCACAAACTTATTTTGGAGGTTACCATGACTTGACAAAAATAACACATTTTAAATGTATTTTTATTTTAACCTTTAGAGTTTATATTAGAATCTAAAGAGAATAATTATTACTGCAAAAAGAGGATAACCAAAATGAGACCAAATAACAAAAAACACCGTTTAATTACAGAGAAACTTTTTCCTTCTACCTTACCTATAAGGGATGCCTTTGGTATTGCTTTTTTCTACTTACTCCTAGCTGCTAGTTCCTTGCTTCTACCTTCTTGTAACACAACCGAGCCGCCGATAGATAATATAAAACCCGGTAGACGTGATTACACTTGGAAGGTTGATACACTGTTTATTCCATCTACCTACCTTTTTAAAATGTGGGGTAATTCTCCAAGTGACGTTTGGGCAGTTGGACCAGGCGGTAGTTTAGACAAAACTATTTGGCATTATGATGGAAATAAATGGAAAACGGATGGTGTTTCCCGGAGTATTAATCCTTGGACTATATATGGCTTTTCGGCAGATAATGTATGGATTGCCGGCGAAGAAGGTAGAATATGGCATTACAACGGAACTAAATGGAGCCAAAATTTATGGTATAAAAACTCACATTTTTCAGAAACAGACTTTTTGGATATTTGGGGAGAATCACCTAATGATATTTATGCAGTAGGATTAGCTGACAGCAGTAATATAAGACTGGGTCTTATGCTTCATTACAATGGAAATAATTGGAAAAGAGTTAATATAGGTTTTATTAAAGGAATTCTAATGAAAATAAGAAAAGGGAGTAAACCTAACAGTAAATATTTTTTATGGAATCAGATACAGAATAACTCTGCAGATTCAACAAAGTATTTTATATTTGAAAATAACAAGCCAACAGAGATTTATCATCACATTGGAGCTAGGTATTTCTTAACTGTAATTAATAATGAAGTGATATTTACCTTTGATAATGAAGCTTATACTTATTCTAATAATACTTTTAATTTAATAGCAAAAAATCCTTATCCGAACAATTATACCGGTGTATATGGAAGAAGTGTAAAAGATATTATTTGGATGATGGCTGATGGACTTACTCATTTTAATGGCAGTGATTTTAAGTATATATTAAAATTTAATGATTTAAGCCTATCTGATGGTGCTGTGTTTAATAATGACATATTTTTTTTAGCGAATAATTTTAATAATTCTCTTAATAATTTAATTTATCATGGAATATTAAAATAAGGAGGTAGAAAACTAAAGAAAAATAATTATTAAGGGGATAACACAGCAATGTTATCCCCACTTTCAGAACAGCCTTAAGCCCGGTAAGCTTAATAAATTTATTCAACAGAATAAATACGGCTATTCTGTTTTAAATATAGTGTTTTTTTAACAAAAACGGAGTCTAAAATGAAACGGCTTTTATTTTTTATGTTAGCGCTGCTTATTTTTACTACAATTACTTTTTCTCAAACATTAGATCATTATTCTACGGATATTCAAGAACTTGAAAAATATTACGATAGTTTTGGGGCGCAATACCGCAAAGACTATCCAAATCCCAGTCTTGATAATTTCTCATATGTAGGTAAAAATGCAACAAATACGAATACAAAAAATACTTTTCGGTCAGTATATACTTGGATAAATAATATTCCTCAAAATTCTGTAATAACTTCAGGGACGCTTTATATTAAATTTACTATAACTTCGGAACAAGCTTATCCAAATGATTATATTAAACTTATTATTAAAGAATTCCCTCACTCTTACTATTCGAATTCTACTAGTAATCAATGGAGTCAAATAGACAATTCACAAACTTTGTACACGAGCGATAAAATATATAAAAATGTTAATTATGGTACTTTGACTATTCCATTAGATCAAAATTTCATTAATTATTTTCAGCAAAATTTAAATAATACACAATTCCATTTAGCTTTTAGGTCTAGTGATGAAGAAACATTCGGAACAAATATGAATGTAAATCATCTTGACTTAAAGATTAATCCATCTGTCGATGTATTTAATGCAGTTAGGTTAGTCCTTAATTATGAACCGGCAGAAATTACTTTAACTGCTAAAAATAATATGAATGGTTATGAAGGAGGTATTATTGGTGTAGGTAAGAATACTACTGTAACTTCAAAAACAAGCCCATATCCATTAACAGCAATTAAAAATGATGATATAAATCTTCTTGCCTATGAAAATCAAAGTTATGGTGGTTATAACTGGATATGGAATGATACGGAAGGCACTGAAAATAAAAGCAAATGGGTCAAAGAAACAGTAAACAACACAGTGCCTCTTGGTAACACACAGTCAAAAACTTATAAAGTTGTAGACGGGGATGATGGGGCTAATCTTATTGGATATTTAAGGAAATACT
>BDSW01000086.1 GCA_002898175.1 bacterium BMS3Abin04 | reverse complement strand
TTCTTGTTTCCTTTTTTGATGAAGTTTTCCTAAGTTTTAGCAAACGTCCATAATGCTTTTGTATATATTTATTCCATCTATCTTCAAAGATCAACAATCTTCGAAGTTTGTCGTGTCAGACATATGGACTATTCTCGGAATCATATATTATGTTCCGGTTATATTGTTCCTAAATTTTAGTACATGTTGGTCTAAAATTTCTGAATCTTATCGCATTTACATAAGCGATTAAGGCTCTTTGATAAATTAGTTTTTTCATCATTACTAATTTAACACCTTATTTCGCTTATGTTTTTCTATGCCTGCGTAACTTCAGTTATTAATATATGTCCTCTAAATATCTATTTTAAGAGGATCATCTTTTTTGTTTGAACGAAATTAGTTGTTTTGCTTTTTGCAGACAACCTATAAAAATAAACACCGCTTGTAAGAGCTTGCCTTCCTGCAGGAGGGTTTTTCGCATTAAATTTAATTTCATAATTGCCGGCGGGTTTTTCTTGATTAATCAATGTTGCAACTTCTTTACCTAATAAATCATATATTTTTAATGACACAAAACTGTTTGCGGAAAGCTGAAAGCTAATTTCTGTACTTGGATTAAACGGATTTGGATAATTTTGTGAAAGAGTAAACTTTTGAGGGAAAGACTCATCCCTTTCAACGGAAGTTAATATGCCGTGTTGTTTACCGTTAATTTTATATCCTAATAAATTATATTCAACTTTCCCCCCTTCCAAATCAGTTTCTTTTGTCATTCCAACATACTTCTTAAAAAATATCTCTACGCTCACTAATCCATCACCTTCCAAACGAATGAATGTTGTATCCTCGTCAATTGTTGCTGGAGGTTGATAATGAATCTTGTAAGTGAATCCGTCGCAACTTTGCCATACTTTTATTGAGTCCTCTCTGTAAGCGAGCGAATAAATAGATGCATCAATCGAGCTGCAGTTTGATAAATAGTATTTTACCTCACCTTTTGATGAGTCAAATCTTTCATATTGGGTTTGGTTACCATTTTGAAATACATAATACTTCAATCCGTTTGGCATAACTGTATCGCCGGTAATCTCTTGCGTTAAATAGGAAATGTTGGGATTAGTATTTGTATCAAATTTTTTAACTTCATAAAACCATTTATCACCAACATGCAGCGGGTAAAACTGTGCAAAATCATTACTCGGATGAGTTTTAACAGAATCATATTGTGTCCAACGGTTAAATTCAGCATAATTGAACTGACCGTTAGTACTGTCGTTCCAAATGTTCATAAGACTATCAATCGAGTATCCGGTAATCTGCCAGAGTTCGCTTGTACTTCCATTAAAACTATTGCTGGAAAGAACCTCAACATTTAAACTATCTTTAACTTGTGCGACCTCAGAAGTTAAACTGTCCGGGAATGATACCGAAAGTTGCCCTCCATAAAATTTTGGAGCAAAGATAGTTATTGTATCTTTCAAACCCTTAAAGTAAGTTCCGATAATTCTTTGATCTCCGTCTTTATTAGGCAATCCATATCGTTGAGGCTCAATTGTCCAGTAGTAAGTTTTTTCAGTTCCGGGATCAAACAATAATTTCTCTGTTGTTGCTAAACATTGTTCTTGGAAACCGGAATAAAACTCGTCGAAATAAAACTCTGCTTGACACGACTGATAACTTCCACTAATAATTGAAATTGTTGTATCACCAATGTTTTTGATTGAACACGCAATATGAATGGTATCACCATACGAATATTCACTTTTATCGGTGGACATTGACATTTGCAGCTGTGCGAAGGAAGTAGAAGCGAGAAGAAGAATCAGTGCTAAAAACATTATCGGTTTCTTCATAATAAATTCTCCAATATTTAATTTTAAAACAATTTTATTAAAATTTATTTTTGATATTAACGCAAAAGAATCATTTTCTTCGTCGCGATAAAATTTCCGGCTTTTAATCGATAAAAATAAATTCCGCTTGATAAATTATTTGCATCGAACTGTACTTGGTAATTACCCGGACTTTGTTTTTGGTTTACAAGTGTTGCAATTTTCCTTCCTAAAACATCATAAACTTTTAGCGTTACCAACACACCCCTGCCGCTTCGCTCTTTCCCCTCTCGAGAGGGGATAAAGGTGTGTGTTTTCTTTGTTACTGAATATTTAATTATAGTTGTAGGGTTAAACGGATTAGGATAATTTTGATAAAGCCGAAATTCTTTAGGTAAATTATTATTTTCGGAACTATTGATGCCGGTAATGCTGTTTATATTATAAATTTTACCGTAAATGTCATATCCCAAGTTTCCGTCTTGTAAATCCGACCAAACAAAAAATATTTTATCGCTATTTAATGTTGCAGTTGCATTTTGTGCCGCCATAACATTGTTTGACGGTATTTTGTGATAACCCCATTCGGGAGTCCCGTCATAATGATATACTTGCCAATAAGAATTAAGTTTTCCATCGGAATCTCTTTTTGAAAAAAGGATTAAAAACTTAGACGTTTTCAGCGGAACTATTTTTAGTGAAGCTTGATTAGTGTACGGAATATTTTCAAACTTAAATTCCTTAACCAGCGTATCTCCTTTTGCTGAAAGAATAATTCCGGCAAAATAATTATTGTAATCACCTAAATGGGTATAGAGTTTAATGAATTTATTAAAACCGAGGTAATTCGTTCCTTCACTTTCGTATATCTCTGAAATTGCTTCTAGGCTGTTTGAAAAAAGTCTGAGATGCGAACCCCACTTTACCCAAAATGAATTATTATTATTTTTAAATAGATTTTTGAAATAAGAATATTGGGAGTCTGTCAAAATATTTTGTTTAATTAATTGCCCGTTTAAATTATATAACAATAATTTTGCACTGTAAGTTTTGCCGGTAATAATTGCAAAAGTAGAATCTGATAATTTTAATGATGAGGCTTTAATATTGTAATAATCTCCAAGTTGAAAAGTATCTTTTCGGATTACACTCCAATCATTATTATATAATGTAAAACCGATCGATGAGGAATCCCCGTTTATCTTTTTCTTCCAGATATTCACGCACCTGTTTCCGCTAAGAAATAAACTCGCTTTTCCTTCAAGCCTAATTTGATTTCCTTCCGCAACCCCATTTTCGTCTATTATTCTTCCAAACGTCCCAATCTCATTATTCCAAGTCACAAAATATCTGGTTTCATCGACCGGTGTAATAAACGGTTTTATATCGTTGCTGCCGGTTAAATCGTCATTAATTTTGGTTGAGTCCACTGCTAGAAGCAATTGATTCCTCGTGATAAATACATCATTATTATAACTCTTTGCAGTAAAGAATTCTTCGTTGGAAAGCATAAAGAGCTGACGGCCGAATTTTATGTTACTAGAAGTACTATCCGAATATTTGGCTAGCAAATGACCGGAGACGTTAAATAATAATAATGTATTATAATATTTCGAATAGTTTTTGGATACGGAACAATAAACAAGGAACTTATTATTAGCAATCTGAGAAACTTCAAATTTTTGAACTTGATAAGTAATATTCGGCTCAGGTCTTAAACCCATTAATAAGTTTATTGAAGAATCAGGAGATAAACTATTGCTGTTGATGTTTAAAACTCTATAGTTTAACTTTATGGAATCTTGAGGTAAATCGAATACTAAAAATGTAGAGTCGGAAAGATTTATAGTTTTTGTAAGCGGGGGGAGTCCTAAAAAATTGTAGGTTTCGGTGGTATAATATTTCTTAATGCTAAAGGTCCTCGAATCAGTTAATTTTGAATCGTTAATAATAGTTGCAAATAAACCAAGAGTATCCGGGTGACCATAAATCATATTAGTAAGAACACTGACCCAAGTAATTAGATTAGTGGTTTTTGATGATGATAAACTGAAATTCAAAACAAAAAAATTATTTAATGAATCCGAAAAGGAATATTTATATTCAACGTTCCCGCTCTCATCTAGTTTTGTTAAATTAAGATAGCCGTTATTTCTCAAGCCGAAAAGAAACCCGCTATTTGCTTTGCACGCTGCACTTCCATATCCTAAATATCCTGTTCCGCACCAAGGCAGAACTACAAAACCTAATGAAATATTATCCTTTATTTTTTGGCTATTCCCATTGTAGACTGAGCCGTAAAAAGAAACCGATCCGCCGGAATTAGAGTAATAAGAGGTTTTGGAGATGTTTAAAAAGTTGGAGTTGTTACTAAAGACTAGATTATAATTAGATGCAATCTGAAAGTTTTTCCCTATTTTATTTCCCAATGAATCAAATTTCTGTGCAAAATAACTTTTATCACCCAATCTGTAATCTTCCCATACAATTAAAAATCCTCGATTTTCGTTATAAAAAAGTGCCGGATCTTTCTGAATAAAAGTAGCGGTCCGGTTATCCTCACTTATACGGAAATCATTAATTAATGGTGGACTAAATTGTGCAAATAGTTGGAGAGAAGCCAAGACAAGATATAATAAAAATAGTTTTAGCTTTGAGCCTAACATAACCCAGCCTCATTTATTTAGAAACAATTATTGAACTCATAATTTCTAAATGGATAAAATTATCTAATTTTATATAAAATAAATCCTTTCAAACAATTTATTATTAAACAATATGTAAATATTTTTATTTATTGTCAATGGATAAATTGAGTTTTATTGTGTAGAACGCATTTATGTATATTATTAAGGTAGGAAGAATTAAATAAATATTTCCCCGATCATATATAATTTGGCTCGTCCTGATATATTTACCCGCTCACCCTTATCCTCTAAAAATAGTTCACCCCCTCTTTTTGAAAGCTGGAGCGCGTTCAATTTTGTTTTTCCAAGTTTCTTTGCCCAGAACGGAGTAAGAATAGTATGGGCATAACCTGTTACCGGATCTTCATTAATCCCGGCATCCGGTACAAAAAATCTCGATACAAAATCTACATTATCGCCCGGAGCCGTAACTATTAAACCATGTGTATGTATTTCTTTCAGAAGTGTAAAATCCGGTTTTATATTACGTATTGTAACTTCATCTTTATAAAGTGCTAAATAAGATTTGTTAAAATAAACTTCAGTTGGTTCAATTTTTACAGAATTAATTATTTCTTTGGGTATGTCAACTTTTTCAACAATTAGAGAAGGGAAATTGAGAGTTATTAAATCACTGTTTCTTGTAACAGTTAAGATTCCGCTTTTTGAATTAAATTTTATTTCTGTTAAACCGGTTTCCAAATAATTAAAGATTATAAAAGCCGAAGCAAGAGTGGCGTGTCCGCATAACGGGATTTCCAAAGTTGGAGTGAACCAACGAATTATATAATGTTTCTCTTCTTTTACAAAAAAAGCAGTTTCGGATAGATTATTTTCAGCGGCAATATTCTGCATCGTTTTATCATCTAACCATTCATTAAGCGGACAAACAGCAGCCGGGTTTCCTTTAAATAATTTGTTTGTAAATGCATCGACTTGATATATTTTTAGCGCCATAGTAATTCCTTAAATAAATTGATGAGGCTAGTTGAAATATAGCAAATATTAAAAAGTAAATTTAATTTTCCTTGGAAATTTAATTGGATGTATTTATCTTTTTATGTCAATAATTTTCTCATAATAAAAGGAGAATCACAATGGCGGATAAAAAAGCTGATCTTGCCGGTCCCGGCATTGGCAATTACGATGAAATTAAAAGCATTCTACCAAACGATTACAAATCATTATTAACAGCGCGTGAAACGATGTTAGCCCTTTACAAGGTAAAAAATTATATTGAAGAAAACTTGAACAAGGAGCTAAACCTAATCGAAGTTCAAGTTCCTTTGATTGTTGATAAGACCAGCGGCGTAAATGATTATTTGGATCGTGACGGTTCACGTACACCTATTGAGTTCCATATTTCAAACGATTATGACAAACATCCGATTGATGCTCAAATTGTACAGGCGGCAACAAAATGGAAAAGAGTAGCCCTAAAGCAATTCGATTGTAAATCCGGCGAAGGAATCCTAACCGATATGCGAGCAGTTCGCAAAGATTATTTTTTAGATCATGATCATAGTGCTTATGTTGACCAATGGGATTGGGAAAGAGTGATGACGGCAGATGAAAGGAATCTCGAATTCCTTAAAGATACAGTACGTAGAATATGGAAGGTTCTAAGAGGTGCCGGAAAATATGCTCAAGAATTATTCCCTCAATTAAAGGATAGTAAATATCCTGACTTTCCCGAAGAATTGACTTTCCTTCATGCGGAAGAAATTCTGGAAATGTATCCTGATTTACCAAGAAAGCAGCGGGAAACGGCAATACTGCAGAAATATCCCGCAGTGTTTATTATAGGTATCGGTTGGGTATTAAAGGACGGTTATCCTCACGAAATGAGAGCTGCGGATTATGACGACTGGGTTACTGAAACTGTTTCGGAAGATGGAAAACCAATGCACGGGTTAAATGGTGATATTTTGGTTTGGAATCCCGTTACTAAACGCCGACACGAGCTTACATCAATGGGAATAAGGGTTACAAAAGATACACTTAAACAACAGCTTGAAATTACAGGTCAGTTGGATTTCTTAGAATTACCTTATCACAAAGCGATATTAAATGATGAAATTCCTTTAAGTATAGGCGGCGGTATCGGTCAGTCAAGAACTATGATGTATTTACTTCGTAAAGCTCACTTAGGTGAAGTAAGCGTTACGGTTTGGCCTAAAATATTAAAAGATATTTGTGCGGAAAAAAATATTTTTGTTCTGGAATAGATACTATTTTTCTATCCCCTCAGTCTGTGAGGGGATAGAAATTGGTTATTTTTCAAACTCATTTTTCAAAATTCCATACCGGATTATATCGTAATACTTTCCTTCCAAATATTTTGCCTCTCTAAGAACACCCTCTTTTTTGAACCCTAATTTCTCAACTAACTTTATAGATGCTTCGTTAAAATCATAAACTTCCGCTTCCAGTCTATGTAAATTCATTTTATCGAATGCATAATGCATTGCAGCATTTAAGGCTTTTGTCCCGTATCCTTTATTCTGGTGTTCCTTTTTTATCAATATACTTAGTTCGGATTTTCTGTTGTACCATCGCATCCGTGAAAACCTAATTTCACCGATAAGTTCATCTTGATGCTCAATTCTAAATACCATCTCGGTTGGAGTATTGGTCGGATACAATCTTGTTTCGGACATGTTAACAAGATCGTTTGATTGTTCGGACAGCATTTTAATTTCTGCATCGTCCGGTGTGGCTAACTTAATTTTTAAATCCTCTACTTGCATCATCATATTTTTTCCTATCAATAATAAAGGTATTTAATAAATATAAAAAATGATTTGGGAAATCAGAAATCAGAATCTGTAAAATCGGAAGTTAGAATGTTTTTAATATTTTATTTTTTATATCTTGTTTTGCTTAACTTTTTACTAATCCCAAGATTAAGAGCCGAAGTAAGAGTAAGAATAAATGCATAGGTCTATTTTGAAAACAATTCCTTGTGAAGAAGGGGAATCATTGCTGTAATAATTCCGGAGACGTACAATTCTTTCCTGCTCATTATTTCATTTGTAAAATATCCTATTGCTCCCAATTTTTGTTTCGTATTTTTCTTGTTCTGCAATTTATCCATAACATCTCCAAGCTCCACTCCTTCCAACAGCTTATCAATAATAGTTTTGGGCAACTCGAACAGAGGAGAAGTTCCGTAACCCTTATTTCCGGATATATCCAATATGCAGATTCCGCCGAAGGAAAACCAAGTTCCGGTAAGCTTTGCAATTCCGCCTTCAATACCTACAAAATATTCCGATCCCAGATTTTGAATTTTGTTTAGGTTTAGTAATTCAACTGCTCTATTTTTAGCGCCCTCAAGAACTTGTTCTTCCACCGGTTGATCCGGCACTCCTGATTTCACGCTTATTCCAATAACGTCAGCATCCCCAAAGTATCTGTTGAATGCTTCTTTTGTTGCCTCAATCTTAACCGGGTTTTGTGAACCTACCAATATTTTCAATTTGTAATCCTATAATTAAAAGTCGAAAGCGAATATAAAATATGGCATCAAACGAGTTTTGTTTGTATAACCGTAATGGAATCCGATTATTCCCGCACTCCATTCAAAAGAAAAAAATGAAGACGGATTAAATATATAACCGACCTCAGGTCCAAAGCTATATCCACTCTTAACATGTTGATTAGTACTGCTATGTTTAAACGAACTAAACACGCCGGTTCCATAGTATAAATTAAAATATAGATGGCTTGAAAATCTTGTTCTAATATTAGCTTTCAATTCTAATATAGCTGTGCTTAATTCTGTTTCAGCGCTTATTGCCCCCGATAAAAATATTTTTTGGACGTTACTAAAATTGTAAATATCAAAAATATCATGTCTGTAAACTAGGCCTATAAACGGAACGGCACTTTGAGCTACATATTTCTGATTGACAACAAACAGTGTTTTAAAATTAATCTTTATATTCTTTTCGAAAAATAAACTTTCTACTTCATTTTTTTTAAATTTATTATAATTAAAAAATATTTCCAGAGGTTGCCAAAATCTCTTTGCCCAATCGGCTTCAAAATGCCGGGCCGTAGAATCTTTAAACCAAAAATAATCTTCATTTAATTTATATCTTTTCTTTTTCAATGAACTGATCATTTCATCAATTCCCGGCTGTAGTTTTTTCTCAAGCCCAATACCGCCAATGTCGATATAGAGCTCAATATCTTTTTTTATTCCTTGATAGTTTTTAACTACCGTTGTTAAATCAAATCTATTGGTTTTAAATGCCGGTGAAAAACAAGCTGCTTTTGAAAAGATCTTGGAGTAATACCAGACAAGCATAAAAGATATTGTTCCGCCGTATGACGAACCGCCCACCGATGTAAAGTCTCTTCCGGGTAGTGTCCTAAATGTCTTATCAATAAAGGGCTTTAGCTTGTTTACAACAAATTTCATATAAGCTATACCTTTTTGCGTAGGAGTATATTCCAAACTTCTATCGCTTGTATTATAAATACCAACAATAATAATCGGGACAATTATTTTGTCTCTAATTAAGCTATCTGCAGTTTCATCGGCTTG
>BDSW01000085.1 GCA_002898175.1 bacterium BMS3Abin04 | reverse complement strand
CAGCAGACAAAGGATTCAAAACAAAAGCTGTTGATACCCCGGAATGTTTAGAATGCCATGCACCGACTCATAGTGTAAAAGCCTCTTTAATTGGAAAGAAATTTAAAATTGAAGACGGTGTTCAATGCGAAACTTGTCACGGACCAGGGTCCGATTATAAATCCAATAAAATAATGAAAGATCGAGATAAAGCAATAGCGAATGGTCTTAAATTGTATACGGATCCCGGTAGTGAATTATGCGCTAACTGTCACAACAAAAAGAGCCCGACATTCAAATCCTTTGATTTCAAAAAGTATTGGGCTAAAATAGAGCATCCTATCCCTAAGAAAAAGTAAGATTTTAATATATCACATATTACGAATTTATTGATTTCGTAGTATGTGGTATATAATTTATTTTAAGTTATAGTTTTATATTTTAAAATTTAATATTTTTTTATTATCTTTTTTTGATATATTATAATTTATTTCGAATAGGAGGAGCCATGTTTAGGAAACTATTAGCTTTTTTGTTTTTTCTTTCCCTATTTGTTTTTAGCAATCCTCTCTCAATTACCGCTCAAAAATTAACTACACATAAGTATGTAGGCACAAAAGTTTGCGGCAAGTGTCACAAATCTGCGAAACAAGGCAAACAATATAAAATATGGAAAGAAAGCATCCATGCACAGGCATATGAAGTACTAAAAACTCCTATGGCAGACAAGTATTCAAAAGAGATGGGATACGGAGATAAAGCAGTTGAATCAAAACACTGTTTATCCTGTCACACTAGTGGTTTAGAAGTAGATGCAAAGTTTCTCGGACCCAAATTCAAAGTTGAGGACGGTGTACAATGCGAAACGTGTCATGGCGCAGGTAATGATTACAAATCTATTAAAATAATGAAAAACCGGGAACTTGCTATGAAGAATGGTTTAGTAAACGTTTTTAACAATACAGAGGAATTCTGCAGAAACTGTCACAATCCTGAAAGCCCGACTTTTGCGGGATTTAACTTTAAAGAAATGTGGGCAAAAATTGAGCATCCGGTTATGCATAGAAAAAAGAAATAATGGATAAAAAATGAAAAAACTTTTCTTCTTCGTTTTTGTTGCTGTACTAACAACTATTACTGTGGGTCAAAATATAAACGGCAGAATAACATCTTCCGTTTATTCGTTTCAGCGATTTAATACTTTAACTTCTTCAGATACTTATTTAAGAGCCTATCAAACTTTATTTTTAAATATTAATAAGGCTAATGTATCTTTGAGAACAAGAGTAAATTTTGAGGGAGATATTATAAATCCTTTGGACAATGATCCGAAACTTCGATTTTATAATCTCTATGTTGAAGCCCGCAAATTATTTAACGTAGCAACTGTAAAGATTGGAAGGCAATCATTATTTAACAGTGTTGCCGGTGGTCTTTATGACGGAATAAACTTAAAATTAAAGTTCTCGAAATATTCTTTAACTGCCTATTACGGCGGGAACGTTCCTGCTTACCAAAAATTAAAGTTCACTGACGATTGGAGTAATGATTTCGTTCTTGGCGGTAAATTAAACATCTACCCGATTGATCATTTGCTAATTGGATTAAGTTATGTAAACAAAAATTTTAGACCTGTTGAATACGTCACAACTAGATTAGATAAGAACCTAAATCCGATTAGTTTACTTATTCAAAAGAATTCAAATCAATTTGAATTCTTATCGGGTAAAGTAAACTACGAACTGAAAAATGTCTTTAGAATTTATACAAAATTGGATTACGATCTTAACTTTACAACTATATCTAAATTTGAAATCAGCGGTCGGTATCAGCAGAGTAGAAACTTAGGAATTTCAGTTTATTACAATTTTAGGGAACCGCGTATCCGCTATAATTCTATTTTCTCGGTGTTCAATTACGGTAATTCAAAAGAAATAGAAGGCGGAGTTGATTATAAAATCAACAAAATTTTTACAGTTATTGGAAAGTTTGGAAATGTTACTTACAAAAGTGATAATTCACAAAGGTTAACACTCGGGGTAAATTCTAATTACGGAAGCATAAATTATCGCAAAACCTTCGGATATGCCGGTGAGCTTGATGCAATATCGATTTTCGGCGCCAGGTCTTTTCTAGAGGGATTTCTAACACCTTCCCTTGGTTTAGCTTACACAAACTATAAACTTTCACAAAATGCTGAAAAGAATAGTATTATTTCACTCCTTACAGGAATAAATATTAAACCTTGGAAATACTGGTCATGTGATCTGCAAGGCCAATTTTTTAACAATAAAATTTACAAAGACGATTTTCGATTGTTTTTTAAAATTAATCATTGGTTCAATTCAAACTTAAATATCTTTTAATATGAAAACTAATAAATTTTACGTGCTTATTTTGTTATTCGGAATTTTATATTTAGCGGTAACTTCATTTACTTTACAAGAAGGTGCATCTAACCACCCGAATAAAAAATTAATTAAATTTTCTCATAAATATCATCTTTCTGATGACGTCGGTGCTGAATGCGGAGATTGTCATTCTAAAGTAAGTGAGAGCACTGCTTTAAGCGATTCCCTTTTACCCACGATGGATGATTGTGCAACCTGCCATGATGTTGAAGATGATGAAAAATGCAGCACTTGCCATTATGAGGATGTATATGAACCATTGATTCAATCAAAAACAAACATATATTTTAACCACAAGTTTCATATTACCGATCAAAAACAAGAATGTGAAACTTGTCATCAAGGTCTGGAAGACGTAAACTATAGTTTTGAGTCGAAGGACTTAAGACCAACAATGGATAAGTGTTATACCTGCCACAATAATGAATCTCTTGCAAGCAATGCATGTGAAAATTGCCACGTTTCAACTGTTGCTCTTATCCCGTCTAACCATAAAGAAGTTGACTTTTTTAAAAACCATAAGTTTATTGCTACAGATGATAACCAAAAATGTGTAATGTGTCATGATAATTCTTTTTGTGAAACTTGTCATGTTTCAACCAATAGAATAGTAGAGAAAAATACCGAGAAAGATTTTTATACACCTTATTCACCCCATAATTTTGTCAGCAATGCAAAGCAGCAGCAATTAAGCCGTGTTCACGACATGAACTATGTTTATACGCACGGGATTGATGCAAAAGGCAAGACAAAAGAATGTTTAACTTGCCATCAAGAAGAGACATTTTGTGTAACATGTCATAATTCAGAAGGCGGAGACTTTGCTTTAGGCGGTGTTATTCCTCTCTCGCATAAAGTTCCTAATTTTACAACCATCGGAGTAGGGACCGGCGGAGGCGAGCATGCTGTTTTAGCACAAAGAGATATTGAAAGTTGCGCAGCTTGCCACGATACACAAGGTGGAGATCCTACTTGCATTACTTGTCATACAGATCCTGACGGAGTAAAAGGAACAAACCCTCAGACTCACGAAGCGGGTTTTATGCATGACGTGGAAGGTGATTGGCACAGTTCACAAGGCGCCGTCTGTTTTAACTGTCATACAGATGCAAATGCACATCCAGATGGTATACCCGGGGTGGGATTTTGCGGTTATTGTCATAATTCAAAATAAACGAAAACAATTGGCTGTTAATTATGAAGTTATTGAAAATTTACTTGTTTGTTATACCTCTTATATTAATTGTTAATTATTCATGCAGTGATTTAAAAGAAGATATCTCTGCCCCTGTATCCAGCAGCGGAATACACGGTGAGGGCGTGCTTAACAAAAATTCACCTAATTTTCATGGCGGGTACCTAGTAAATAAAGAATTTATTTTTTGCCAAAAATGTCATGCCGGCGACTTTTCCGGCGGCATTACCGGAGTTAGCTGCAATTCCTCTTTATGCCACCCTGCTATTTCAGTACATTCATTTAGACCCACAGGTAGTGATAGTGTTTATCCCAATGTTCACGGGGCTTTTATAAGAAAAAACGGCTGGAATATGGACGGCTGTAAAACCTGCCATGGAACTAATTACAGTGGTGGCATCTCAAGCCAAACATGCCAAACATGTCATAAATCAAGTAACGGACCGGAAGCATGCAATACCTGCCACGGTAATTTTAACGACGGAATTTTAACTGATAGTACAAGGCTAGCACCCCCAAGAACTGTCTTGAGCGAAGATAATTCAGCCGCAGGCGCGCACGTATCGCATCTTTATGAAAATGATTTAACTGCGAACGTTGACTGTGAACAATGTCATGTTGTTCCTAATAAAGTTAATGATCCGGGTCATATAATTCCCGGAGCTACTCATGCTACATTAACTTTTGGTGATTTAGCCAAAAATCTAGGAGCTGACCCAAGTTACAATTATGATAATAAAAAGTGTTCAAACGTTTATTGCCACGGTAATTTTACATTCTTTAAAGACTCTACTTCCTTTGCCTTTATATATACAGATTCTTTAATAATAGGAAATAATTTCCAACCGCAATGGAATAAGCTGGATGACTCTCAAGCAGAATGCGGAACGTGCCATTCTTTACCTCCGATTGGGCACCAAAATGCCGGGAACGATCCTGAAGCTACTACATGTTCCGTATGCCATCTCGGAGTTGGAGCTGATGGAACTATTATCGATAGCACAAAACATATTAACGGTAAGATTAATGTGTTTGGAAATTAAAAATTTTGAAGTCAAATTAATAAAATTTGATTTGACTTTTTATAAAAAAATCTTTTGTATTATTATGTGCTTTTCTTCATAATTCAAGTAAATGTTTCAACAATTGAAACAGAGTGAAACATGCCGTTTAATAAACACCTGAAAGATGATATATTAGATTCCTTGGGGGAAGGAAGGCGTTTTTACTGTTGATAAAAGTTTTAAGATAAACTTCTTCAATAAATCTGCAGAAAGAATAACCGGATTAAATCGTAACGAAGTTGTCGGACAATTTTTTAAACATGTTTTCAACTCTAAAATTTGTTATACTGATAGTCCTATAGCAATTGTACCGCATGCAACTCTGGAACATGTATTTCCTGAAAGTTGGGGTTTAGGGTCGCCAGCACCGCCATTCATTACAATTCCTCTTTCCTATTATATTATGCTTTCCATAAAAGGAAATTAAATCATCAACAAATTCCATATGCCTCTACCGTCTTTGTCAGCCACAAGATTACCAAAGTCTCCCGCCTGTCTAACAGAGGAATTGTGATCTGCATACTTTACTCCCTCCGGGTATAAAATGACTTCCGGCAGATTTACCCTTCTTATCGCCGCAATCGCCATATTGATGAATGTGGAAACCGTGTCTTCCAGGCATTGCTCTTTCTATAGCAGCAACAACTTTTATCTCATTTCCAACTTTAGTAAAAGTAACAATCCCGTGCACTTAATTTTCTTAGGTTGGATTTGATTACAGCTACAGCTTTAGTTATTTTTTTGCATTGCGTAATTTCTGCATTTTTTACCCATTCGGGCTTAAGCTGATTGATTTATAGTTAGGTAAGAAAATATCATTATTAACAAAAAAACAGGTTTCCTAAGCATATTTTATCTCCGTTTATAAATTAATTCTATTTAAAAAAATTAAGAGTACAGAATTTCTTTCATAAATAAGACACGATAGCTTAATTAAAATAAAAAGTTATTTTTAAGGAAAAATTATCTAAAAAAAGGGTAATTTATCATTGTAAAATATTACTTTTATTCTAATGCAATTGTGTTTGGGAACTCATTAATTAAAAAGTGAATTAAATGCTGCCTATAATACATATTTTAAATTACTTGTTACCCTTCCTTTATATACTTACGTTTTATGTATACTATTACGATTTTATGCACGAAAATAGTTCATTCAATAATGCTAAAAGAATATTCCTTTTCGTAACACTTTTTATCCATTTAATTTATTTGCTAATTAGAACGGCAGAATTTAATCATCCGCCTATTACAACTAAATTTGAAATTTTTACTGTTTTAGCTTTTACAATTAGCTTTTCTTATTTCTTACTTGAATTACTCACGGATATAAGGGGAACGGGTTTGTTTATCATAATATTCTCTGTTGTTTTTCAGATTATTTCTTCTTTTTATATTCAGGATCTTCTGGTTGTTAAAGAAGTATTAAGAAATAGATTACTCGGCTTACATGTTATAAGCGCATTGCTTGGATATTCCGGATTCACAATAGCTGCGGTTCACGGTGTTTTATTCCTTATTTTATATAAAGATATTAAGTTAAGTAAATTCGGTTTAATATTTAACCGCTTGCCGAGTTTGGAAACGTTGGAAAAATTAAATTTTTATTCGGTGATAATTGGATTTATATTATTAACATTTTCTATAATAATTGGAGTAATTTGGCTGCCGGGTGCATTCCCGGATTTCAGTTATTATGATCCGAAGTTAATCGCTACATCTATTATTTGGTTAATATTTGGTATAGGAATAGCTACAAAAGTTATAGCAAAATGGTATGGTAAAAAGGTTATAATATTTTCTTTAGTTGGTTTTGTATTAGCAATTTTATCTCTAATAATCCCAAACATTTTTGCAAAGAGTTTTCATTCGTTTTATTGATTATCAATAGTTGTTAGTTATTTGTTAGATATGAAATTATTAGGCGTTTCAATAAATCATAAGACTTCTCCGATTGAAGTAAGAGAAGCGTTCCATTTAAGTAGGGACGAAATTATCCATTTCATTCCGCTTTTGAAGGAAAGATTATTTACTCAAGGGATAATACTTTCAACTTGCAACCGCACGGAAATATTCGGGCTGCCGAAGTCGAACGACGTAAGTTGCAATGACATTATTAAACATATAATAAGCTACAAAAATAGCCATGGTATTTGTGCCGACCATTTTAAAAAATATTTTTCGCGGAATGCGGTAAAACATATATTATCCGTTGCTTCCGGAATTGATTCACTGATTTTAGGAGACAGCCAAATACTTGGACAAGTGAAAGAAGCATTTCAACTATCGGAGGATCATAATTTTTCAGGTACAATTATGAGAAAAATTATTGATACTTCAATACGAGTAGGTAAAAGAGCAATTCATGAAACCGAGCTTGGGAAAGGCGCGGTAACCGTTAGCTATGCAGCTGTACAAATTATTGAGAAAATTTTTACCAGCCTTTATACCAAAAATGCCTTAATAATTGGAGCCGGCGAAACAGGAGAATTAGCTGCAATTCATCTATACGATCGAGGAGTAGAAAATATCTTTATTTCCAATAGGACTGATGAACGCGCTGAATTATTAGCGAAAAAGGTTTCGGGAAAAACTGTACCGTTCGAGGATATTAAAAGCCGGTTATATAAATTTGATATCATTGTCAGCGCTACAAGTTCCGAAGAATTTATTTTAGATTTTGATAATGTTAAAACTGCGATGAAAAGAAGGAGACATAATCCTATAGTTATAACAGATATTGCAATACCACGCGATGTAGATCCGAAAGTAAAAAAACTGGATAATGTTTTTTATAACGACATTGATTCGCTCCATATTATTATTGATGATAATTTAAGAAAACGTAAACTGGCAATACCAATTGTAGAAAAGATTGTACATGAAGAAATGTCTAATCTATTTGCCTGGTATAATACTTTAGAAGTTGTTCCTACAATAAAAGTTATAAGAGACTTTTTTAAGAAAATTGAAAAGGATGAATTAGAAAAAATCAAACACAAAGTAACAGAAGAAGACTATCATAAGATTGAAGAAATGACCAAAAGACTACTTGGAAGAATATTGCACAATCCAACAATTAAATTAAGAAAACTAGCCGAATCCGGAACGCACCATGAAGAAATAAACGAAGATACAATGATATTAAAAGAATTATTCGGTTTGGAAAATCGACCTAAAAATGGAACTCCTAAAAATGACGATGAGGAATTAAATTGAGTAAGAAGAAAACTTTAATCATTGGTTCAAGATCAAGCGACTTAGCTTTATGGCAAGCTAAATATGTAAAAGGTGAAATAGAAAAACATCACAAAGATATAAAAGTTATTATTGAATTAGTTAAAACTAAAGGAGATAAGATCCTTAACATTGCTCTATCAAAAATCGGCGATAAAGGATTGTTCACTAAAGAATTGGAAATTGCTTTACTAAATAAAAAAATAGATTTGGCGGTGCATAGCCTAAAAGATTTACAGACGGAAATACCCGCGGGACTTAAACTTGCCGTAGTAACAAAACGACATGCTGTTGAAGATGTTTTAATTTCTCGTAAAAAAGGTATGACTATTGATAAGCTGCCGGAAAATGCAATAGTTGCAACCGGTTCATTAAGAAGAAGATCACAGTTGCAGCATTTACGTCCCGATATTAAAATAGTTGAATTACGCGGTAATGTTCCAACCAGGATAAAAAAATTTCTCGGCTCAAATTGGGATGCAATTATTTTAGCCCGAGCAGGGGTGGAAAGACTTAAAATGAAAAAATATATCTCATCCGTAATTTCAACCGAACAAATTCTACCCGCAGTCGGGCAAGGAGCGCTTGGAATTGAAATTAATTCAGAAAATAAATCGGTTGAAGATATTTTAACCCCTTTAAACGATGATGCAACATTTTTTGCTATAAAAGCAGAGCGGGCGTTTCTTAAAACTCTGGAAGGCGGTTGTCAAGTACCAATAGGAGCTTTTGCCGAGTTAAAGAAAAACGGACTTTATTTTGACGGCTTAGTAGGCTCAATAGACGGAAGCATAACTTTTAGAAAGAAAGTTAGAGGAAGTAAATATCATGCTGAATTATTGGGTAAAAAAGTAGCGAAAGATCTTAAACGTGCAGGAGCTAAAAAAGTACTCGAAGAAATTTATAGTTTATCCAGGAAATAAACATTTGAATTACACTTTAGAAAATAAAACACTTTTAATAACGCATTCGATTAAACCGGGATCTGCAGAAAATCAATATATCAATAAACTTAGAATTAAAACTATATCTTTTCCTACTATCATAATTTCATTAGTAAATGATACTACTAAGTTTTATAAATCTATCAATTCAATCGAAGACTATGACTATATAGTTTTCACTTCCATGAATGCCGTTAATTCTTTTATCGAATTGATTGGCAATAAAAACTTGGATTTTAATTTTAATAAGTTAAAAGTGATTTGTGTCGGTAAAAAAACAGCATCGGCATGTAAACAAAACGGGATTCCGGTTAATCTGGTTCCAAACAAATTTAGTGCTTCAGGAGTTGTAGAAATATTTTCTGCAACCGATTTAACGAATCGGAAGTTTTTTGTCCCTTCCTCGAAGATTGCACGAAACGAACTTAAATTAGAACTTGAAGCTAAGGGAGCTTCGGTAACTATGGTTCCGATTTATACCGTAGCAAAGCCGATGCAAAGTGAACTAACTGTGAGCCCGGCATATATTAGAAAGAATATTCCCGATATATTTGCCTTTACAAGTCCTTCAACTTTTAATAACTTTATTAAAATTTTAGATATTGAAAATACAGCTGAGTTTTTTCATGGTTCAACTATTGTTGCTATTGGACCCA